>JAOZHM010000007.1 GCA_026014845.1 Candidatus Bathyarchaeota archaeon | reverse complement strand
CCATCCAGCGGAAGAGAAAGAACCGCGTACGCAGTATGACGAGCTGCGAGTGCATCGCGAACACTGGTAGTACCTTATGTGTGTGCGATAAATTTCAACAAAAAAATGGGTTTTGCGGGAGACATCACCAGCGTTTAAAGCTTATTTTACTAGGCAAATCAGGACACTCGCATAAAAAGTCAATTTTTATTTCCAGCTTGTTCCTTTTCGGGGCTGTGCGCGCGGTATTAAGATAGTAAGATAAAGTAAAAACACTTCACATCCCACCTTTTTTTGTTTGTGCAAAAGATTAGTGCATCTTTTAAAAAGTCCCTTTGGTTAACATGGCAAAACTTTAATCATTCAAGTCCCTTTAAGTTAACAGACCCCAAATGTGCCAATCTATATAAGTGATGTTGAGAATACTGCAATATTCCTATGGTTTGTGATTTTTGAAACATGGTAATTACGTTAAAATGCAGAGTGGAAATGATTGGATGCTGAAAAAAGTTTGGAGAGGTAGAGGTAGGCTTCCTAAAAGCATGCATTCGTACAAAGATAGAAGGATTCTGGATTACCTTGCCAGAATAGCTATGATGTATAAGGTTGATTCGAGTGGGTTTTTTGACTGCATTGTGGAAGCTTGGAATCATAAAGAATCAGAATGCAAGCAGTTGGTGATAAGGTGTCGTAAGAAGACGAAGGATTCAGCGATTTTTCTCTTCACCAATGTTCAAAAGGTTGTAGCTCAATTTTCGATACCAACTGCAATCCTATTAGGAAGTAATCAACTTGAAAGCTATATGAGAACAATGCAGCCCAGAAGAATTTCTTCAGTTAAGAGTTATGAGGGTGCAAACCCTAGGATCAAGAACTTGAAAGCTGGAATGAAACGGATCAATGTGAAGGCGAGAGTGCTTGACATCCCAAAACCGAAAATGGTATACACTAGATTTGGCACGATGGCTTATGTATCGAATGCACTTGTCGCCGACGAAACTGGTTCAATTAGAATTGGTTTATGGAACCAGCAGATCAACATTATTTCTGAGGGTGACTTAATTAACATTAAAAATGGCAAAGTAGCTAGGTTTAGGGGTGAACGCCAGTTAAGAATAGGGAGGCACGGAAGCTTAAGCGTCATCGAATGAATTATCTATCACCTTTTTCTTGGTCTGTTGATTTGTTTGGGAACTGAAAAAGAGAGAGTTGCGGGTGATATCTCCATTTGTCCGAGGTTCAAATCCCGTGGCCCCACCAGTAACGTGCGACTATGCCTTTCGAATATGTGCACAGGGCCGAAAGTCGTAGGCTAGATCGTGAAGAGGAGGCTGATAAGATCTGGGCCTGAGTCCGCCAGCGCGCGCTGGGTGGAGAGATTAAGGCGAATCTATGACAAAGCAAATTCAAAAGTGCTAATATAAGAAACTGCAAAAGATTCTTCCAAAAAAAGGAGGAAGTGAAGGGCTTCTAGAGTGCCCCTAACGCGATAAGTTACGTCTTTGTATTTCCATTATAGCTTTGGCTTTGTGTTTTTCCGCCTCCAGCATAGCATTCCTGAGTTCCATGTGATAATCATAATGTGGGAAATGCGCAGAAACACCGGAAGTTTTCTTTTCTCGGGAAGGCAATGGTAACTCAAGGCCACTATCCTTTCCAAATGCCCTGAGTACTTTACCGAAGAAGCCTTTTCTTTGTAGTTTAATCTTTCTCATCCGTCATCACCACACATAGATCTATACACAAAGAGAGACATAGACGTTGCGCCGTCATAAGACGGTAAAACATATGCCGTCATAAGACGGCTATAAGAATATATGTAGCCATGCTCATTTCTATTTTGGTGTTTGAGATGCCGTTGTTTGATGTTGCTCTAAAAATGACGCGTTCCAAAGGCGAGTTTATTTTCATAGACTTAACTCGTAGATTCCCAAGCGCAAGCGTTTTCATTTGGTGCAACAGAGAGAATGATGTTATAGAGATTGTCGTGAGGAACCCAGAAGAATACCCTTTAGTTATTGAAGAGATTCATGCACAGCGTGCCCGCATCAAGGATATCATTGAAGAAATTGTTGATGACCACAGACTCTATTTGAACTTACATACATGTGACTGTATGAAACAGAATACAATTGTCAGACATATAGGAAAACTAAACATCCTAAACATCTTTCCAAATATGATAGAAAATGGCTGGGCATACCACAGGCTTATTGTATTCAAACATGAAGCCTTGGAGGAACTTCTGAAACGCCTTGAGAATGCAGAATGGTTTTACAAGATCCTGCGCAAGGTTCCGCTTGATGGGTTTGTCGGGAGTTCGCTGACTATGTCTGCAGACGCGGTACTTTCCGGCCTGACAGAGAAACAAATGGAAGCTATTCTTACCGCACATCGCCACGGCTACTATAACCTACCAAGGCTTTCTGATGTTCAAACAATTGCTGCCAAAGAGAAGGTTCCGCGAACAACTTTCCAAGAGCACCTTATGAAGGCTGAAAACAAACTCGTGAACGCTCTGGTTCCAAATATCAAACTATTCTACCATGCCTCGCCAGTAAGAAAAAAGAATCTTAGAGTAAAACGGAACATCTCTAGGATACCCCTAAGCCGGCAGATAGTAGATAAGAGGAAATCTATGATAAAGCCGCGCGCTGCAGCTCTTGCATGATTTTGAGAAGGCTTCGCCATGGGCTCAAAATTGTTAGTCATAATCGCAACTGGTGATAGAGAAAAAGCTATAGCGGGTTTGATGTATACTCGCAACGTTTTGAAGAACAAATGGTTAGATGATGTCAAAGTTGTGTTTTTCGGACCTTCTGAAAAATTGGCTGCTCACGATGACAAAGTGGCATGGTTCATCAAAGAGATAACCGATGAGAGTGACTGCTTTGCCTGTAAGGCTATCT
>JAOZHM010000081.1 GCA_026014845.1 Candidatus Bathyarchaeota archaeon | reverse complement strand
GAGGGAACCTCGGAGATTCAGAAATTGACAATAATAAACCGACTAATGAAAATGATGTGACAACACCTTATGAGCGAAAGCTCGCGGAAAATTCTGAGAGAGAAATACGCTACTGATACGTAAAAGAAGTAGATTTTTTGATTTCTTGCTAGGCTGGTTTGAAGTAGTATCTTGGCCATTGAGGCCATTGCGAAGTTGTCGTGGAAGTTTCAAAAGCAATTGTGAGCTCCATTCCGATCTTTATCTGTTCTGGAGCCACTTCCTTGATCATGCCTGGGATTTTCAGGTCATTTTCAAGTTGGATTATGCCCACGGCGTATGGTGTCATCTGTTGGAATTGTGGAGGTGCTACGTGAATGATTGTGTATGTCACTAGTTTTCCTTTTGGTTGGATTTGAGTCCATTCGAATTCTTTTGAGAAGCATTTGTCACACAAGGGCCTTGGCGGAAGGTGAATTTTTCCGCATTTTTTGCATTTTCCACCCATGAGTTTTCCTTGGCTTATGTGTTTGTAGAATTGTTCTATTGTGAAGGGTGCTTGCTCGCTCATTTTATTCCTTCCTGAAAATGTGAACTGTGGCTGTTGCACCAGAACCGCCAACGTTATGGGCTAAACCTATCTTCGCATCTTTCACTTGTCTCTTCTCTGCTTGTTCAGTTAATTGCAGATAGATTTCATATGCCTGTGCTGTTCCTGTTGCGCCCACTGGGTGCCCCTTGGATTTCAGGCCTCCACTTGTGTTTACTGGAAGCTTCCCGTCAAGTTTTGTTTCGCCGCTTTCAACTAGGCGTCCGCCTTCGCCTTGTTTACAGAAGCCTAGATCTTCGTAGCCTATTATTTCGGCTATTGTGAAGCAGTCGTGAACTTCAGCGATATCCACGTGTTCAGGTCTTAGTTCAGCCATTTCATAGGCTTGTCTTGCAGCGATTTTTGCCGCAATAAGGGATGTTAGGCTTTCGCGTTCATACATGCCTATGCTGTCGCTTGCCTGTCCGCTTCCAATTATTTGGATTGGCATATCTGTATATTTCTTGGCTATTTCTGGTTTTGTTATTATTATGCAGCTTCCACCATCAGTTATTAATGAACAGTCGTAAAGCTTCAAGGGCCAAGCGATAACTCTTGATGATAATGCTTTTTCAAGTGTTACTTCCTTTTGCATGTGGGCTTTCGGATTTAAAAATCCGTTGTGATGGTTTTTCACGGCCACCATTGCTAATTGTTCCTCGGTTGTTCCATACTTGTGCATGTGGGCAGTAGCCATTAACGCGTATAACCCTGGGAAGGTGATGCCATGCCACTGTTCGAAGGGAAAGTCTGAAGCCATAGCTAAAAACTCAGTGACTTCTGATGTCGTTCTATGGGTCATTTTCTCTACGCCACCAACCATAACAACATCACACAGACCGGAAAGCACGGCAAATACTCCAGCTCTCAGAGCGGCGCCAGAAGATGCACATGCAGTTTCAGTTCTAGTAGCGGGTATATGCAACAAACCAGCCCAGTCGGCTACTGTTGCGCCTGTATGTCCCTGATGCTCGTAGGACTCTCCCATGTGCCCAACAAAGAGCATTTTTATATCTCTTTTAGGGTCTAGGTTTGGGCAACGATCGAAGGCTTCTTTTGCTGCTTCTGCAAAAATTTCTCTAGCGTACAAACCTTCTAGTTTTCCGAATTTTGACAAGCCAGCAGAAACTATCGAGACGAGAGGTTTACCCTTCAACTTAATTTTCTCCTCTGAACATTACCAATTTGGAGAATCAAATAGGCTTCAACAAATATTTAAGTTTCTTCAATAAAAACTGGAATTTTTCACGAAAGTTTTATGTAACTAGCTTTTTCATAGTACGTCTCTAAACTTGAGAAGGAAAAGGAAAATGAGTGAAGTTGCAATTGTTGGTGTTGGATGCGTTGGCTTTCAACCGATACTGCCAGAATTATCATACAAGGAGTTGATGTATGAAGCAGCCGTAAAAGCCTATGACGACGCTGGAGTTGATCCACGTAAAGACATTGACGTCTTTGTCACATGTGCTGAGGATTACTTGGAAGGCTTCAGTATTTTCGACGAATTCGTTCCAGACCAATTAGGTGCAGTGTTACGTCATCTTTTCACGGTTTCAGGCGACGGATTGCTTGGATTAGCAAATGCATACATGCTCATTAAAACTGGGCATTTTGACACTGTGGTTCTTGAAGCCCACAGCAAGGCTTCAGATCTACTCACATTAATGGACGTTATAGCCTTCGCCCTAGACCCGGTACTCAACAGACCCTTGGGAGGACATCCATACTACGTTGCTGGAATGGAGATGAACCGCTACTTACACGACACTTGCACAACTGTGGAACAATGCGCCCAAGTTGTTGTTAAGAACAAGAAGAATGCTTGTGGAAATCCTTACGCAGCGTATGGTGCCAACATAACTCTAGACCAAGTTTTGTGCTCTGACATGTGCTTTTATCCCTTGAAGAAGTTGGAGATAAGCACGCCTGCAGATGGATGCGTGGTTATGGTATTGGCCTCAGAGAAGGTTGCTGAAAAGCTTACGGACAAGCCTGTTTGGGTTAAAGGAGTTGGATGGTGCACTGAAACCCCAAACCTAGAAACCCGAGACTGGTCTAAGGCAGTAGATACGCGGTTAGCGGCTGAAATGGCGTACAAAACAGCAAAAATCCACAATCCACGGAAAGAGATAGACTTGGCAGAGGTCAACGACCTATTCGCGTACAAGGAGCTTCAACACATGGAAGCACTAAAACTGTGCGCGTATGGAGAGGCTGGAAAACTAACAGAGGAAGGAGTCACAGCTAGAAACGGCGAATTACCAGTAAACCCATCTGGAGGGTTGCTTGGAATGGGATACGGACTTGAGGCTTCAGGAACGGAAAAGCTTCTTGAAGTGGTTTTGCAGTTAAGAGGCGAAGCAGGCCGGAGACAAGTATCAAATGTAGAAGTTGGCTTGGCTCATGCTTGGCGTGGAATACCAACAACGACTGGAATTGCGGCAGTTTTGAGCAACGTTAAATGAGGTGAAATGTGAGATGTTTGGTAAGAAAAGAGTTGCAATTGTTGGAGCTGGCTTAACCCTATTCCGAAGAAGATTAAAGGAAACCGGGAAAGAATTATCTTATGAAGCGTCAAAAATGGCTCTTGATGCTGCTGGAATGGAACTAGGGGATATGCAAAGCGTTGTCATGGGAACGGCGCCAGACGCCTTCGACGGAGTTCACATGAAAGGCGAATATTTGGCGGATGGGGCAGGAGCATACCGCAAGCCTTACACAAGGGTTTTCGTGGGTGGCGGAACAGGAGTTTTCACGCCCCTTGCGGGCTGGTGGCACGTAGCCTCTGGACAGTTCGACTCGTGTTTGGTTGTCGCTGAAGAGAAGATGTCCTCTTGTTATCCACATCCTCAGTTTGCTTTCACAACAATATTCGACCCCATACTTGAACGGCCACTCGGTATGAACTTGATCTGGATATTCGCTTTAGAGATGCATCGTTACATGCACAAACATGGCATTAAGAAGGAAGACATAGCTCGGGTCTCCGTCAAAAACAAGGGAAACGCTCTGGACCATCCGTGTGCCCAATTAGGTGCAAAAATAACTGTTGAAGACGTTTTAAACTCTGAGATTATGGCTTGGCCCGTTCAACGCTTGGATGTCAGTCCAACGAGTGACGGTGCTAGTGCTCTGGTTTTAGTTTCTGAGGATGTTGCCAAAGAAGTTACTGATAATCCTGTTTGGATTGACGGTGCAGGCTGGTGCATCGACTCCACACACTGGACGAACCGTGACCTCTACTATCCAGACTATGTGGAATGCGCAGCACGCATGGCGTACAAAATGGCTGGAATCAAAAATCCGCCAAAAGAAATTGACGTAGCTGAACCCTATGACCCCTTTGACTATAAGGAGCTTCATCACATGGAAGGATTATTGCTGTGTAAGAAGGGTGAAGCGGCAAAACTGACAGCGGAAGGCGTAACACAGAGGGACGGTGACTTACCGATAAATCCATCTGGTGGACTGTTAGGCGTTGGCAATCCGATAGCAGCAGCAGGCTTGATGAAGGTTTGTGAAATCTTTTGGCAGTTACGCGGTGAAGCAGGAAAGAGACAGATTCCAGGTGACCCCAGAACAGGCTTGGCTCAAGCATGGGGCGATCTCATGCAGTACGGATCAGTGATTGTGTTAAGACGTTGAAGGAGGAATGCGTATGAGTGAGAAAATTAAGAATTATCGGGGAGAAGCGCTTAAATCTGCAGACATTAAAGAAGGCAGAGTTCCAACGGAAAAGTGTAGGCCTAAAGCGAAATTTGCGTGGAGTGCGGGCATAGCCATAGGCAGATTTCTTGAGGAACTAAAGAAGGCGAAGATAATAGCTTCAACCTGCAGTAAATGCGGACGCATCATGGTTCCGCCAAGAATTTACTGTGAAAACTGCTTTAAACCGACGGACGGCTGGAAATACGTGAAAGACACGGGTACAATCAACACTTATTCGGTTTCCTATCTAGCTGCAGACGCTACTAGATTGAAAGAGCCGATACTTGTTGCGATCATAGACTTGGACGGTGCATCTGAAGGCATGGGCATAATCCATAAACTTGGCGAAGTAGACAAGGAAAAGATAGAGTTCGGAATGAAGGTCAGAGCCGTATGGAAACCGAAGGAAGAACGTGTTGGCTCAATCACGGACATTAAGTACTTTAAGCCAGTAAAGGAGGAAACGCCATGAGCCTAGACAAAATAACCAATCCTATGCATGTACGTCACTGGTTGGGCGACATGGAAGCAGACTACATCTACACGTTAGGCGTTGCCGGTGAACGCTTCTTCAAAGAGATAAAGGAAAACGGAAAGATAATGGGTGCAAAATGCCCACGTTGCAACATTATTTATGTTCCGCCGAGAATGTACTGTGAGAAGTGCTTTGCAAAACTTGAGGGATGGGTTGACGTAGGCACAAGAGGCGTAGTCCACACGTTCACAGTTGCTAAGATAGATGTTGATGGAAAGAAACTACAGAAGCCAGAGATATATGCGTTGATAAAGTTTGAGGGAGCTTGCGGCGGGTTAATTCACAAGATAGGGGAAACGACTCCGGAGAAAGTGAAGATCGGCATGAAAGTTGACGCAGTCTTTAAGCCATCATTTGAAAGGAAAGCCTCGATAAACGACATAAAACACTTTAAACCAGCAGAATAAACTCAACTTTCTATCTTTTTTTGAATATTAAATCAAATATCTGTAGCGCAAACACACGCACGCGAACTAACACTATTATGTAATGCCCGAGAACGGGTAGGCATGATGTTCATTCCTTTAGGAAGCGCACGCGCTAACAAGAGTACTAGGCGAAACGTCCCTTTCAACCGCTAATCCAACCTTGACTGTTTCCATTGTTATTTGGCTAACAACCCTAGCTACATTCTCAAATTTTACAATGCCAAGAACAAGAGATATGTTGTCCGTATCTTCAGAAGAACCCTTTTATAATCTTCCGCTAGATTTCTACAAACGTGCAGATACTACAATTATCAAAAGCCGTTCCCAAAAATGGATATTCAACGGAAGAATTAATAGAAGTTTTTCCATGCAGGCTTCCCGACGGCGTCAAACAGAACGTACTCAATTTAGGAGTTTCAAAAAGATACGTCATTGATCCTATCGCTTCCTCCTCTAAAAAAGAGACAATAATAAGTGAAGAGGAACTCGTCAAACTCTGTTTAGAGGCTTGTGAAGACACTTTAGAAAAAGCTGACTTATCTGTCAAAGACGTAGGCTACTTTATTGCAGCTTACGATGCGAATCCGTTTCTATGCCCAGGTTTGAGTCACCTTCTAATCCGTAAACTCGGATTCAACCCTTACATCAGACACGTCAACGTTCAAGGCATGGCTTGCGCGTCCTTCACGAAAGCCCTTGAACTTGCTGAAGACCACCTAGCCACGCATCCCCACGATAACGTTCTACTCTGCACTTCAGGCGTGAACTCTTATTGGCTCATCAACCAATTGCGAGGCTTGAAAGATGTTATGGAAATCCGTGAAATCAGATCGTTAAAGAATAAAAGCAAGCAAAAGATGGAGCTGAGGAAATGGATTGCCACTATGGAGTTTTTCCTCTTCGGAGACGGAGTAGCCAGCTGCGTTATAGCAAAGGAAGGCGATGGACTATCCGTTAAAAAAGTTGTAAACGTTACAAACTTCAGAGAAAACGATTATTTGGTTGGTTACGCAAGAATCGCAGCATTAAACGAACCCTTCAGATTCGGCTTCTACTCGCATCTGGGCAAAGAAATTCCAAAACTCGGAGTTGAATACACCGCTCTAGCTTTGAAGAAACTGCTCGGAAAAAATGCTGAACACATAATGGAAAATGCTAAAAAATGGACAATACACACTGGCAGCAGGAAAATACTTAACCTAATGGCTGAACACTACCAAATTCAACCTCAAAAACTCAAGGAGTCACATGAAGTACTTAGAGAATATGGCAACTTATCCGGAGCAAGTTTACCTTTTATCCTCGAAAAAATAGTTTCAGAAAACAAATTTTCCACGGGCGACATCATCTTAGTGCTTGGTTATGGCTGGGGATTCTCAGCTTCCGCCAGCCTGTTG
>JAOZHM010000080.1 GCA_026014845.1 Candidatus Bathyarchaeota archaeon | reverse complement strand
TCTGTGAAAACAAAGTATCGTGAGAAAGACTTGAACTGTTCATCTCGTTGAGCCAAATGTTATTCATCCTATCTTTAGTCTCTAATCCTTCCAACTGTTCCGGAAACCCTAATAAGTAGTTTTTGACGCGAACATCTCCCTTCAATTTCGAAGGGCAATATTTACGTAGCAAGTCAATCCACTCCTGTCGAGAACGTGTGTCCTTCACTCCTAACTCTTTCACGTTGCCGGTTAGTAAAGGCTTGTCACAGCGAGCCCTTTTTGTTTCTTGCAAAAATTATCGCGCGCGCGCCAGAAAAAAATAGGGGGGGTAGGTCGTATTGACTCGTTTTCCAAAGAATAAGATGATTCTCTGCTGCACGCAAAACCATATTTGTATGGTCATGCGCGCGAGAATGTGAACATACCCCGTGTGCTATTAAGAAACGAGCACCTGTTTTCACATGAAACGTTACGTTGATAAGTGTTGGCAACGTTTTTACTGCTAAACGACCTATTTGTGAGAGGAGGAAGAAGCCAGGTGAGTTCATCTCTAAGTGACGCGGTGAAACGTACAAGTGACATACTTAAACTCGGAGCTTCAATGCAAGTTCTAGATTACGAGCAACGTTTTTCATCACTCAAAGACCTCTACGACCCGATTTCAAACCTTATAATCATGAATTTCAACTGTAAAGAAGCCTTGAAAGCAGCTAAGGAATTCTTCGGATCTTCAACTGTACGTTTTGCTGGTATAGACGGCACTATGTATTCGCGTCCACTCTTTGATCTTGTGATTTTCTTCGGCGGTGCTTACGCCTCAACGGGCACAGTTACGTTTCTGGAAAATGATAAGCCAAAAATCAAATATGACGAAAGAACACTTCGGCAAAGTGCAGGCATCTCAAGCGTTGTACCCGTCTACATCAATGAGATCCCAGACATAGATCACACATTTTCTGACATGGAACAACCAGAAGAAATCAAGCCTCTAAGGGATGAGGCTATAATAAACAATGCTACGATTGCCAATTGGATAATGACCTTTGCCGAATACTACCTTGCCTACAAACTAGCCACAGACCCTGAACAGAATGTAAGAATAATTCTGTTAGACAGAAGCCTATCCATCGAACGGGCCAGCCTTCTTTATGACACTTCAAAACGTAAACTGTGGAAGGCAAAAAGCAGCATATTCGGATACAAAATTGACGGGGAACCAATAGACAAAAATGATTTAACAATTGCAAGACAATACATTTACAATCAAGCTTTAGGTTTGCCACCTCCAAGAGGCGACTACTTACGGTACGCAATAATCCATCTACTCAGCCAAAAGGGAAGCATGACTGAAAGGCAGATCTTAACAGAATTCGAAATAGCTGATGAAAAGAGAACAAAAAGGGCAAAGCGCTACCTTAAACGCCTAGTTAAAAACGACATTTTAAACGAGAAAAACGAAACTTACGCTCTAAACGATAAGTACACAACAACTTGGGAGCGCATTAGGAAACTTGTTACAGATCTGGGCGATCACTTCTTTTTCACGAAAAAACATGAAACAAAAACAGCAAATTTAATGAAGGTTCTGAGGGATGGCAAGGAGCAATGGCTAACAACGCTTGACATTGCATTTCTAACGCTTTTCACTCTACACTTGCTTATGGAGGAGTGCTGGAAAAAGCGAATTCTGCTCGTAGGCATGACAAAAGACACAGCTGCAAGAGATTTTAAGCGCCAGCTGATTCCAATAATGCAAAATGACGGTCTACTACAAAGACCTATTTCGCCGAAAGAATTTAAAAAACTGCCAAACACTGACCGCATGATACTCCAGTCAGTCAGCATACTCAACCCAGAGAAAATCATCCCTCCATGGAGCCTAATAGAGTACGATTCAGCCTTCAGAACTATGGTTTTAGACATGCAAAACCGCAGAGGCTATGTTTCAGGGGCTATAAAAAACAGGGTAAGCCTGGAAAAAACCTTTCTGAAAACATATGTGCAGCTAAGCCAAGCCAAAACCGACCCTATGTTGCGGAGTAATGTCTTGCTTACAGACCGCTTGGTCTATCCAGAATATGATTACAAGCCCGAAAACGTCGTAGAGTTCTGGAACGAGTTCGGTGGTGCAAAAGAACCCGTTGAGGTTATCCTGTTTATAGATAAAAATGTTACAAACAAACTTCAAAATCTGACAATGACTGTTTTGGCTGCTATGGCGCCTTCCAGCATACCAGAAGCCTTCGGCCACAACAAACCTCTATTTATCGCCGATAAGATTGCAAAATGGAACTACAGCCAATTCAAACGCATCGTGGACACCACGGCGAATTGGATACTCAACAATCATAAATTGAGAAGATTCATATTCTATATGAGCACTTTCAGAGAGAGGAGAGCAACAATTGAAGCCGCAAGAAGAGAAAGAATTTAACATTTTCTGCTTCACAGATTTCGACGACAGATTCCACGGGAGATTGGCCGCTGTCATTCCAAAATACTTCGGTAGTACTGAAGAAACCAAACTAGGAGGCACAGGAGCTCGTTACCATTGCCGCATCAAAGTTGAATACCAAAAAGACCTCATGGGACTCATGGAGGAGGGCATGCTTCTAGCTGTTAAAAATTTCAAACAGTCGGAACAAGACGAAGAAAGATACACGCTAATGGAGATCAGCAGGGTCTGGCCTGAACATTTCGGCTTACGAGGCTTGTCAGACCACGGTTATTATCCTATGCAGTTTGAGATCATAGAGCAGTCCGAGATGGATTGGCAGACAAACGACACATCTACGATGATGATTCAGATAGCTGCAATTCCAATAAACTATGACTTAATAATGTACAAAAACTGTGAGTTCAAGTTTGTCAAAGGCTTCTCATATCCCATCGTTGGCAGTCCCATCTACATTTTAAATAGCAACATGATAAACCGCATGTACAACCAGAAGATAACTGAAAAATTCGACATAGATTCTTCTCAAACCGTAGAAAATGCCAGAGTCGACCCGAGGCTCGGAATAATAAAAATGTTTGAGACAAGCAAAACCGTCATCCCAATATACGTTGATTTTGAGAAACTTATCCGCTACCACTTCGGCGTTTTCGCCTTCACAGGCGGCGGAAAAAGCAATTTAATGTCAGACATCCTTAGGCGCATCTTGCTTCATACAAAGGACACGAAAGTCATAATTTTTGACATAAGCTGCGAATACGTCTTCTTGTTGCTGGATATACTAGCAGACCCGAATGTTCCAGCAAAGATTATTCTTGAACACAAAATCGACGTTTTAGAACAGTTTTTCAATTCCATTGTTAAACCAAGAGAATACGAGACTGATGAAAGAATCAAAGCTGGTTTGAAGCGTGTAATGGAGCAGAATAAACTTGCCTATTACAAAATGCCTAGGCAGAAGGTTCCCACCTATGCCCAATTTTCGGATGAGCTTAAAGCTCAGAGAAAAGACAGCATTAACAGACCGCATTACATGAACGCTATAGATAAAATACACGACGCCATACTTGAGTACTCGGAAGAACACGGCTTAAGTGAAAACCAAGAGGTAAGCGAAGACTTTGTAAACTACATAGATGCGGTTGCCACCGAGACTGTTCAAGAGTTCAAGGTTTCTGAAAGAAGCGGTTTATTTGCATGGGCAACCACGAGAAACACAATAATTGATAGGATAAGGAAAAAACAAGAAAAAGAGAAAAAAGAGACCCGTGGATTGACAGCAGAGAAAATCCGCCAACTGCTGGAAGGTGAAACAAGGCTTGTATGCGTTTCAATTTCAGACCCGTTCATAATAAAAAACCTTGTTGTGACGCTAACACAGGATTTACTTGTGAGGAGAAAACGTAGATTTCAGGTTAAACCATACATTCTACTGGTTTTCGACGAGGCACAAGAGTTCATACCAAGCTTAAGCGGCTCGTCAGGCATGGATGCCAAATGCTCTAGGTATGTTGAAACTTTGCTTAGACAAGGAAGAAAATACGGTTTAGGAGCGTGCATAGCTACGCAGCGCATTGCCTACTTAAATACCAACGCTCTACAACAGCTTCACACATACTTTGTGGGCACATTGCCACGACCGTATGACCGTGCACTAATCAGCGACACATTCATGATAGACAAGGGCATACTAGAAAAAACTTTAGAGTTCGCGCCAGGCGAGTGGCTTCTTTCAAGCTACATAGCTACAGGCATTGAAAACGTGCCAATATTCATAAAAGCCGACAACGCAGAAAACGAAATAGAAAAATATCTAAAGAATAATAGTTAAAAGTGGAAAATTTGGGCGGTTTATGCCATTCCGCATTTTTTGAGTAAGCGTTGCCATCTTTTATCTGTTATTCGTTGGATTCCGTCGATTACTTTTTCGAATTTCGGTGTGAGCAAGTGTCTGGAGCGTCCTTGCATTTGCAGGTATTACCTCGCTGGCTTCTTCTTTTGTGGGTTTAAGGCGATGGCTTCGCTTGGTTCAGATAGTTGATATTCACAGTCTATTGCTTCCCACAGTGGAAAAATGCAGGTTTCCACCGCCAAACGTGAGATTTCAATAGTTTTGCTTGTATCGTATCGCCATCCCCTCGGACACAGCGCAATTACATGTAAGAATGCTGAACTTCACTTTAATTCCTTTTCTAGTTCTTGTTTAGAATATGAAACCTTTTATATCAGCGACGAGATTTCAAAGGAGTTGATGTTAAAATGTTAGATGAAGTCTCATTGCTTGTAGGAGGAAAGGCAGGAGAAGGTGTACGGAGCACAGGATATATTATCGGCAGAATACTTAACCGACATGGCTTGAACGTCTTCATCCGCGATGATTACCAATCCTTGATTCAAGGAGGACACAACTTTTCTCAGATAAGAGCGTCATCAAAAGAAACTTGGAGTCATTACGAGAGAGTTGATCTAATAGCGGCTTTAGATCAAAAAACTATGGATCTACATGAGAAAGAACTGGTTAGTAACGGCCGTGTGCTTTTTGATTCAGAGGAAGTAACATATAGTGGTTCAGGCAAGGCACTTTCGATTCCACTTTTAAAGATGGTGGAGGAAATTAAAGGTCTAAAAATAATGCGAAACTCTGCATTGATAGGAGTGGTGGCGTATCTTTACGGATTAGATCTTACAAAAGTAAACGCTGTTTTAACTAAAATTTACAGGGAAAAGGCGCCAAAAAATTTGGCGCTCGCTAAAAAAGGATACGAATATGCAGAGAAAAATTTTGGCCGAATCGGTGAAATAAAAAGAGTAGATCGCTTGCCTAAACCCTTGCTCACAGGAAACCAAGCTATAGCGCTTGGAGCCGTAAAGGCTGGGCTTAAAGTCTATATTGCATATCCAATGACCCCTTCCACATCTATCCTACATTATTTGGCTGGCCATCAAGATGAGCTCGGTCTCACAGTAGTACAGCCAGAGAATGAGATTGCCGTGATAATTATGGCGCTGGGCGCTTCCTATGCTGGTGCTCGATCGATGGTTGCCAGCTCTGGCGGAGGTTTTGCCCTTATGCAAGAAGCAATTAGCATGTCGGGAATGACGGAGGTTCCAGTGGTGATTGTCGAATGCCAACGAGGCGGACCATCAACAGGAGTTGCTACCTATACATCGCAAGCGGACCTGAAATTCGTAGTCAACGCAGGACATGGAGATTTTCCGAAGGTAGTTGTGGCTCCTGGTGATACGGAGGAGGCTTTCTACAAAACCGCTGAAGCTTTAAACTTGGCATGGAAATATCAAATTCCGGTAATAGTTTTATCCGACAAGCATTTGTCCGAAAGTTACAAAACAACATCAATCGACGAAAGTAACGTGAGTAAAGAAGGAGTGAAGATGGCTAATGGTGGAAGTGGCTACAAAAGGTACGAGCTTACAGAGGATGGGATATCGCCCTTGGCTTTTCCAGGCACTCCTGAGGCAGTTATAAAGGTTAACAGTTACGAGCATGACCCTAATGGATATGCAATAGACGAACCTGAATTAATAAACAAGATGCAGGAGAAGAGGCTTAGAAAATATGCTCAGATAGTTGCAGATCTTCGATCAAGAGAAACTGTTAAAATATACGGCGAAAAAGATGCGGATAATCTGGTAGTTTCATGGGGATCGGCGAAAGGAGCTGTTCTAGAAGCAATGAAGTTTCTAAAGGGGAAGTTTAAGTTCCTTCATGTGATCTATCTCAAGCCATTTCCGGTTTGGGAGGTTGAAAAACATCTTGATAAAGCAAAAAACGTTATATCAGTTGAATGTAATTCCACCGGACAATTTGCCTCGCTACTTCGTGAAGAAACAGGTTTTCTAGTTAATAAGAAAATATTAAAGTACGACTCTAGGCCTTTTGACCCACAAGACCTTGCCAACAGAATAGAGAGGGTGCTTGAATGAAACTAGAATTAGATACGCCTGCTGAAAAAACTTGGTGCAGAGGATGTGGAGATTTTGGTATTCTCGCTGCTGTAAAGCGTGCGATCCAAGAATTAGTTGATTCTAGAGAAACCAGACATGAGGACATAGTTATAGCGTCAGGCATAGGGTGCCATAACAAGATAGTTGATTACATCAATGTTAACAGTTTTGATGTGCTCCATGGAAGAGTCCCGCCGATAATTAGCGGAATGAAAATTGCTAATCCGAATTTGAAAGTGATAGGATTTGCTGGTGATGGTGATGCGTATAATGAAGGAATCAGTCATCTTGTGTATTCGGCGAAAAGGAACATAGACATTACGATGATCATTCACGATAATGAAGTTTTTGCGCTGACAACAGGGCAAGCAACAGCTACCAGTTCTTTAGGTTTCAGTACTAAGGCTATGCCAAAAGGAAACAT
>JAOZHM010000001.1 GCA_026014845.1 Candidatus Bathyarchaeota archaeon | reverse complement strand
GGAGAATTTGGCTACTATTGCCTTTATCTTCTTGTTCCGAAGAACAGTGCCTGTGCCGCCTCTTCCAGCCTGCTTGTATCTCACAATCTTGCGTGCTGAGTCGAACCATGAAAAGTTGAGACATCCGAATCTGATGTGTTCTGCGCCCGGGCCGGCGGAAACCACTGAAACGCTGCGTTTGCTCTCTCCACCATACTTTTCTGTCAGTTTTTCCGCAAGTAGGTGTGTCTCGGAAGGAAGTCCTTCGGCGTCTTCGACTACTACTTTTCCTTCGTCTCCATCGATGAATATTATCACTTCGGACGTTGCTTTTCCTTGGATTTCAAGTGCGTCCCATCCAGCAAATTTCAGGTATGGTCCGAAGTATCCGCCGACGTTGGAGTCTATCACCGAGTCTGTCAGGGGGGAGATTGTGACGACTATGCTCTTTCCGCTTCCTGGATATATGGGGGTGCCGCCGAGTGGACCGCAGGCGATGCATATCTCATTTTCAGGATCATCCCATTTGACAATGCGGTCTTTGGGTAAGGCGTTCCACAGGAGCCAGAGGTTGAAGCCGCGGCCGCCTATGAACGTGTCTTTCATGAATTGAGTGACAGGTTTGCTCTCGATCTGGTTAGTTGCCAGGTTTATGTAAAGAGTTCTGTTGTTATATCCTTTTTCAACCTTCCCAAGGGGATACGTGGATTCTGCAATTGCCAATCCTATTCACCGTACTGAAACCTAGCTTAACTTACTTATGCATTATAAACGTTCTCTTGTCCATGTCTGGGTCCTAAATGCTGTGATCGTTTGATAAGAATTCTCTAGTTGTTTCGTCGTAAAACTTATTTGATTATGTGGGCGCAAAAATTAGCTATTAGTGAAAAACTTAATAATTGCTCAAATGATATAACCCGAACGTAGAAGTTGGAGATGAGCTATTTGAGCAAGAATAAGCCCAAATTGGCGGTTGTCGGAGCTGGCAAAATGGGTGAAGCCATAATTTCAGGTTTTCTCAAATCAGGAGAGTATGACCCCCAAGACATACAAGTATTCGAGATCCTCAAGAGCCGCAGGGAATACATAGGTCAAACGTACAACGTAAAATGTGTAGGCGATTCAAAAGAGGCTGTGTCTTTCGCGGACCTCACAATAGTCGCCGTAGAACCCAGACACATGAAAGAAGCCTTAGAACAGATAGCGCCAGCGATGAAGCCGGGAAAAATAGTTGTTTCGATCGCCGCTGGCGTCACATTAGAGTTCGTGAGAAAGTATCTGCCAAAAGATGCCCCTGTTGTCAGGGTGATGCCAAACATAACGTGCAGGGTCGGAGAAGCCATGATAGTGGTTTGTCCGTCAGAAAACACAAAGAAGGAAGAGTTGGAAATGGTGATAGGTACGCTTTCACTTTTAGGACACGTCATAAGATTGGACGAGAGATATCTGAATCTGGCAACAGGCATGGTTGGAAGTGGCCCAGCGTACATATACCTGATCATAGAAGCTTTTGCCGACGCTGGTGTAAGAATGGGGTTGCCAAAGGATGTTTCAATACTTCTCGCAGCACAAACAACTCTTGGCGCAGCGAAAATGGTTGTTGAAACCGGAGAACACCCAGCAAAACTCAAAGATATGGTCGCCACACCCGCCGGCACGACAGTTGAGGGTCTTTTAGCCCTTGAGGAAGGCAAGCTAAGAGCAGTGACAAAGGCAGCCCAGAGAGCAAAACAACTCCAGCCAAGTTAGAGAAGTGGTATTCACAACAAGGGCGCTTTTTCCATGCCTAGGCAGTTTTCGTTCTCCTATACCATTGAATTTGTTGAGAGAAATTCCATCCTTTACCTAAAGCTATGACTCCGTTTCTTTCTGGTGGGTGACCACATGAACATTTATGATAGCGCGCGAAAGCGGAGGTGGAGCCGATTAGGAATCTGATGTTGTCAAGCCTTCTATGGTTAGATAGAATCTTAGCGGTGAAAAAATTTATTAAACTGATGAAAAACGATTAGAGATATCACCGAGTGGACTTTGAAATGGTTAGAATCCTTGTATGTGTAAAACAAGCCATAGACGTCTCTCAGCTGAAGGTTGACTCAGCTACGAGACGTTTAATCCTTGCGGATGCACCCAAAAAGATAAGTGACTTTGACAAGAATGCCGTGGAAGAAGCCGTACATATAAAAGAGAAGCTCGGAGGTGAAGTGTTCACAGTAACTGTTAGTCCAGAAGACGCCAAAACAACGTTAAGAGAAGCCCTAGCAATGGGAGCTGACAAGGCTTACATAATAAGCGACCCGATATTTGAAAACTCTGACACGTTGGCAACCTCTTACACTCTCGCTGAAGCAGTCAAAAAGATAGGCACCTTCGACATCATCTTCTGCGGCGAAGCCTCAATTGACAGCTTCTCAGCGCAGATTGGACCCCGCTTAGCCGAGCGACTAGGCGTTCCTGTGATAACCTATGCGAGAAAAGTTAGCCTTGAAGGAGACGCCGTTACCGTTGAGCGGGGGTTAGAAGACTGTTCTGAGACTGTCAAAGCAAAAATGCCAGTTTTGATAACCGTGACAAAGGAAATCAACGAACCTCGTACTCCCTCTTACATGGCAATCATGAACGCATTCAAGAAAGAAGTTGTGATATGGAAAGCTGCGGACCTTAATATTACAAGCGAAAAAGTGGGTGAAACTGGCTCAGCCGTTCGAGTGCTAGATGTTCTTGCCCCCAAGGTGGAACGTGAAAAAATCGTCATAAAGGGAGAAACTGCCATGGAGGTTGCGGAGAAGTTGGCGAAAGCACTGATTCAGGAAGGCATTATAACGAGGTGAAAACGGATGAGCAAACATCTTGGAGTCTGGGCATACTCAGAAAGTAGTGAACTGTTGTTCGAACTAATCGGGAAGGGAAGGGAATTAGCAAGCAAATTGCAGACGCAACTAACAGCGATTGTGTTGGGACACAATGTTACAGAGCACGCAAAAGAGCTGATCGGTTATGGCGCTCACAAAGTCATCGTAGTAGATGACCCGCAACTGAAGGAATTCCACGTTGAAACTTATCTAAGTGCTTTAATCCCTCTAAGTAAACAGCACAAGCCTGAACTATTTCTGATAGGCTCTACGAAAAGAGGGAAGGAGCTTGCCGCCCGGCTTGCCGCTCGGCTTAGTCTTGGATGCGTTCCGGACTGCTTGGAGTTGGAGGTTGATGAACAAGGCAGGCTGCTCGCAAGGCGAATAGTTTATGGCGGAAACGCCATAGTAACCCAGGTTTTCCGTACTGAGCCGCAGATAGTTACTGTTCCTCGAGGAAAATTTGAAAAACCCAATTATACGGAAGAGAGCAAAGGCGAAGTTGTTAACATAACTGATATACAAATTGAAACGCCAAAAACCGAAGTTGTCGAAGTTAAACCGGTTTCAATGGCAGAGACCAGAATTGAAGAGGCTGAAGTGGTTGTTGGAGGGGGAAGGGGACTCGAAAAGAAAGAAGACTCCAAAATCCTGGAAGAACTAGCCGCGATACTGGGTGGGCAGGTCGGTTACACCCGACCGTTAGCTGAGGACAGAAAGTGGTTTACAGAATGGGTGGGATTGTCAGGTCACACCATTAAGCCAAAGCTTTACATTGCATGCGGGATTTCTGGGGTGATTCAACACGTGGCTGGAATACGCGACTCCAACACAATAGTTGCTATCAACAAAGACCCGGAAGCGCCAATATTTGAGATGGCTGATTACATCGTCATTGGCGATTTATACGAGATAGTCCCAGCTTTATCGGCAGCTCTAAAGAAAGTTCTCGGTGTTGGAAAAGACTAACCCATTTTCTCGTTTTCACAATTCTTCGTTATTAGGCGGAAAAATCTCAAGTGGTTCAGTTGAATAGTTTACCTTTTTGGCCTGATGCTTCGAATAAAAAGGAAGAGAGAAGTTATTTGTGGGCCATGTATTCTTTGCCTAATAGTTCCCTAGCTATGACCACTCTTTGGATGTTGGTGGCTCCTTCTGCTCCGATACAGTAGGACATGACTCCCCTCCAACCCATCTCTAATGGGCACTCTTTAGTGTAGCCGTAGGCTCCCATCCACAGCATCGCATGTTCAATCGCATGCAAGGCGAAGTGGGGACATTTCAGTTTGCAGGCTGAAATATATTGAGCTACCTCAAGTGGTGAAAAGCGACGATGCTTGTATTTTTCATCCATCATCCATGCTGTACGATAAACAAGCGACTTTAAGGCTTCGAGTTGTGCCCAGTCGTCCGCGAGTTCGAAATGTATACCTTCGAATTTACCGATTGGTTGCCCGAAGGCTTTGCGTTCCTTGATGTAGTCCATACCGAGCTCTAGCGCTCTTTGAGCCGCGCCTATACAGGTCGCGCCTATCAAAAGCCGGGCGCCGTCGAAACCCTCCATGGTTATGTAGAATCCTTTGCCCTCTTCCCCGACCATGTAGTCTTCTGGCAGTCGAACGTTTTTCATTGCAAAACCGCCTGTGGATATGCCCATTCTTCCCACGTCATCGAATCGTTTAGTGATTTCTACTCCTGGCATATTTATAGGTAGGAAGAAACCTGTCATGCCCTTATGCGCAGCTCTAGGCGGTGCTGGCGCTGTTCGGACGGTAATAAAGAAGCCTCCGTCCATTTTTACGGCTTCTTCTGTTCCGCTGATGTATATTTTTTCGCCGTTAATTATCCATTCATTGCCTTCTTTTTTCCCTGTTGACTTGAAAGCAGCCACGTCAGAGCCCCCACCGGGTTCGGTTGTGGCTATGCCTACGAAGCCTTCGCCTCTCATGGCTTTGTTTACATATTCTTTTCTAACTCGTTCAGTGCAGTGTCGGTCAACAGCGAAGCCCCATGACGACTGCACTAAGAAGAAGACGGGTATGGCTATGCTTATGTCGTGGTAGCCTAGTTCTTGGGCTGCTATGCAGGCAGTGACCCAGTCGGCGCCTGTTCCTCCATGTTCTTGGGGTGCTGTCATGATGTGTAGGCCGAGGTTTGCCATTTCCTTAACTATTCCAGGCGGCATCATTCCTTTGGTGTCCATTTCTCTAACCTTTTCAAGAGTCAGGTTTTTCTGGCACCATTCGTGCAAAATCTTTCGAAACATTTCTTGTTGTTCAGTAAAGCTAAATTCTACCATTCTGTTCCACCTTTGGAGAACAAAAGTCTCACAGACATTAGTATATAAGGTTTGCCGGAGGGAAACGACTTAACTTCATGAAGAAGACGCAGTTGACATTAAACCCACTTTTTGCAGAAGACCATCTATAGGGCTTCGGTTCAAGTTCAGTCCAAGCCGTTCGGTTGAAATATTCATGGCCAAGCCAAGCAGCTGCGTATAATAAAGTACTGGCAAATTGAGTTTTACGCCGGTTGTGGCACCCGCACTTTTTTGGCGCATGTCAAACATCATCTGACACGACGGGCAAGACACCGCTAGCGCATCTGTCCCCCAGTCTTGAACAGCCTTCAACTTCAGCCCAGTAAATGTTAACGCCGCATTTGGATGAGACAGCAAGAGCATATATCCGCAACAATCCAACTTCTCTGGATAGGCGATGCTTTGTGCCCCTAACCACTCAACCAACTCATCCATTTTCCTGGGATTTTCTGAGTTGTCAACTGGTTGAAGTGTGCTGGGTCTTAAAATGTGGCAGCCATAATGAACTGCAAGTTTCAAACCCTTCAGGGAATGCTTGACCACTTCTCTTATTTTTTCCTCTCCTACAAAGTCATGAAGCAAGTTGATGGTGTGCCAAATCTTGATAGACCCTTCATACCGAAGATTTTCTTCTTTGAGTACGTTATTAATCCTTTCTTTTAGTTTATTGTCTTGGCTGAGAAAGTGTTTGGCTTCAGAAAGCGACAAGTAACAGCCGTTGCATGGAAGAAACAAGTTGTCTAGGCCTGTTTTTTCAGCTATAGCTAGATTTCTTACTGCCAGATAAAGTGAGGCAAACATGTTAACGCTTTGGATCGGTGTTCCACAACACGAGACGTTGTTTAACTCCACGAGCTCTAAGTCAAGCTGGGGCATAACTGCTCTAACTGACATTTCATAGCCATACTGAATTGTTGGAATGAGACAGCCCCAATAGACCGCAACTTTCAACTTCCACTACTCCTGCGAGAGTTCTAACACCTTGAAAAAAGCAGCCTTAAACTTATCATCAGGCTCGCGGAATCTAGGTAAACCCAGTTTCTCTCTGTTCACTTTTTCCAATTTGCGCGTCACGGTGTCTTGCGGTTTTTGAATAAACCCTGTTTCAAGTATAGCGCTTAACGAACGTAGAAAACTCTCAGGCACCTTGGCTTCTTTTTCAACAGCTAGGTTTCTTAACGCAAATATGAGGTCGACTGGCGCCACGGATTGGGGACATCTCTCCTTACACTTTAGACAAGTTGCACAAGCCCAGACCACGCCTGAAGCGATTAGCTCTTCAACAAAGCCGAACCTGGCTAAACTTACGACTTCATGCGGTTTTAGTTCCAACATTTTCATTGACGGACAACCGCTTGTACATCTAATACAATTGAAACAATTGTAGGGCTTCTGCTCCCCGATCTTACCCAAGATTTTAAGCCGAAGAGCCGAATCAGGTTTTTTTGTGGTTGTCAGGTCTATGATGGACATGGAATATGGATAGCAGCTCTTGCCCTTATAGGCATTATGGCTTTCGAATTTCAACAG
>JAOZHM010000079.1 GCA_026014845.1 Candidatus Bathyarchaeota archaeon | reverse complement strand
CATTTTCGATGATAGGGTCAGACAGCTCAGCGAGGGCAACCTACGGAATATTAAGCGTCGGGAAGCCGCATCCGAGAGCGTATGGAACCTTTCCGAGGATTTTAGGGAAATACGTGAGAGAAGAGAGGATTTTGATACTTCAGGAAGCTGTTAGGAAAATGACTTCTTTTCCGGCTCAAAAGTTGGGGTTAGAGGATAGAGGCTTAATTAGGGAAGGAATGTGGGCAGACATCACTATTTTCAACGCTGACGAAATAATGGATAAAGCAACGTTTGTCAATCCGCATCAGTATTCAGAAGGGATAGAGTACGTAATGGTGAATGGAAAAGTAGTGATAGAAAAGGGTGAACACTCAAAGGAGATGCCAGGCAAAGTCTTACGCAGACATTATTGAACACCTAAGTAAGCATCCGTCTCCGCTTTCTGAAAGGAAAAGAGAGACTAAAGCGTGGAAGCTTGCACGCACACGCAAAGTATTAGATTCTGAATCTGAATTGTGAAAACTAGTGATTCATACGGTTGGTTCACAACTCTTTTAGCCTTAAACATGGAAGTTTGAGGTAACAGTTTCAAGCTTACGTGTATGGCTGAATGAAGGAAGTTGAGATAGGTGGCTGAATCCGATGTTGAGGTTTCAACTGGGGTAGTTGTAGATTTAACTGAGAAAACGCCGATACGGGTTTTGCACGTGGACGATGAAGCTGTCTTCTTGAAGGTTGCGAAACAATGCTTAGAAATGCAAGGCCCGTTCCAAGTGGAAACTGCCTCTTCTGTTGAAGAAGCCATGGAAAAGATGAAGAAAAAAACGTTTGACGTGATTGTTTCGGATTATGTGATGCCTGGAAAGGATGGTCTGGAATTTTTGAAGGAGCTAAGAGACAGCGGTAACGATGTTCCGTTTATCATTTTTACTGGGAAGGGTAGGGAAGAAGTTGCGATTAAAGCGTTGAACTTGGGGGCGGATCGATATCTAAACAAGGGTGGCGATCCGGAGACAGTGTATGGTGAACTGGCACATAGCATATATCAAACAGTAAGTAGAAAAAGAGCAGAGGAGATGCTTAGGGAATCCGAAGAGAAATACAAGAATCTTTTCGAGAACGCAAAAGACGTCACCCTCACGTTGGACTTGAAAGGAAAGATAACCTCCATCAACAAGGCTGCAGTAGAATATGGCTTCAAAAGAGAAGATATCATTGGAAAAATCCAGCTCAAGTTTGTTCCAAAAAAATACTGGCCGAAACTACTCAAAGAGCTTGTACAAATAGCTCGAGGAAAAACAGTGGAAGGCAAAATCGAGATAATCACTCCTAAAGGGAAGAAGGCCGTAGAGTACAGGAGTAACCCTATGGTCATAGACAACAAAGTTGTTGGTGTACAGACAATTCTAAGAGACATTACCGAACGCAGGAAAGCCGAGGAAGCGTTGATCCGCCTATCCAGTGCTGTAAAGATGACTTCCGATAGCGTCGTAATCAGCGATTTGGATGGAAAGATCATAGATGTAAATGAGGCTACACTGAAAATGTATGGCACTGACGACAAAAAAGACTTGATTGGAAAGAGTTCCTACGACCTTATAGCTCCTGAGGATCGAGAAAAAGCGTTAGCAAGTGCGAAAGAAACGCTGGGAAAGGGATACGTCAAAGGTCGAGAGTACAATATTATCACCAAAGATGGCGGTAGAGTTCCTGTGGAGATGAGTGTAGCCATCATGAAAGACATGGATGGCAAACCAATAGGATTTGTGGGCATAAGCAGGGACATCACAGAACGCAAACAGGCGGAAGAAAAAATTAAAAACTTGGCGAAGTTTCCCTCCGAGAACCCTAACCCCGTGTTACGCATCGCAAAAGACGGCACCATCCTGTATGCCAATAATGCAGGCCAGTCTCTATTGAGTGGGTGGAAACGTGGGATCGGCCAACCTGCACTCGATTATTTGCGTCGATCAATAGCTAATAGTGTTAGCTCAGGCTTAGAAGAGGAGATTGAGATCAAGTATAGAGACCGGATATTTTCGTTTGTGCTCACACCAATAGCTGACGCTGATTACGTCAACGTTTATGGACGGGACATAACAGAACGTAAGAAGATGGATGAGGAACTGAAAAGTTCGAGGGAGCGGCTAAGTATCCTATTCGAATATGCGCCGGATGCTTACTATTTAAATGACCTAAAAGGCAACTTCATTGATGGCAACAAAGCTGCAGAAGAATTAACTGGTTATAGCAGAAGTGAATTAATCGGGAAGAGTTTCCTGAAGTTGAAACTACTGCCTCGGAGTGAACTCCCGAAAGCAGCCAAGCTATTGATCAAAAATGCCTTGGGCAAACCCACTGGACCAGACGAACTCACTTTGAATCGGAAAGATGGTACTCAAGTCTCAGTGGAAATAAGGACGTTCCCAGTAAAGATCAGAGATCAGACCTTAGTGTTAGGCATTGCCCGCGACATTACCGAACGCAAGAAAGCGGAAAAAACATTGAGAGGTACTATGGAAGAGCTGAAGATGACGAATGAAAAGATGCGTGTGGTTGGCAGGTTGACCCGGCATGACGTTCGCAACAAACTCTCCGCAGTCACAGGAAACATTTTCTTGACTAAACAGAAGGTGTCTGGTGACCGTGAAGCCTTAACGTGTCTAGACGATGCTGAATCAGCCGTCAGACAGGTGGAAAGAATCTTTGATTTTGCAAGAACATACGAGAAACTGGGTGTTGAAGAATTAGCTTACATGAATGTAGAAAAGAGCGTTAGAGAGGCAGTTTCGCTCTTTGCAGACTTGCACGGCGTGAAGTTGGTGAATGATTGTCGTGGATTAACAGTGCTGGCAGACTCGTTGCTGAGACAGCTTTTCTACAATCTAATCGATAACTCATTGAAGTATGGCGAAAAAGTTAGCAAAATTAGAATATCCTACAAAGAAGTGCGAAAAGACCAGTTGAAACTAGTTTATGAGGATGACGGCGTAGGCATACCGAAAGCAGAGAAAGAAAAGATTTTCAGGGAAGGCTACGGAAAAGGCACAGGCTACGGATTATATTTGATAAGGAAAATGTGCGAAGTTTACGGTTGGACCATAAAAGAAACAGGCAAGCAAGGCAAAGGAGCCAGATTCACCATAATCATACCTGAAATGGGTGAAGACGGAAAGATACTCTACAAACTTCAATAGCCCTGTGGTTATTTAAGCCAAAAACAAGGATAAATGCATCCTTTAATGAACATTTTTCTGCGTTATTTGTCTCTGATTAGCCGAAACAGATAAACTTTTGTCTGCGCCAGAAAGCCAAGTCTTTTCAACAAGCTTACCATGTCCATTAAAACGCCTCATTCTTTGTTGTATTACCTTTGCGTATTCCATGATCACTGTTGTCATGGCTTCGCTCTGGCCTATCCCAATCATCTTACCTAACAAATCCAAAATCTCCTTCTGCTCCCAGCCAAGCAAAACCTTAACCACACACTTCCTCGCCAAAGCCCCTTAGAAACTCCTGCACCTTAACCTAAAAAGAACACATTTCAACCATATTAGAGATTCTGTAGATGAACCAGATGTTGAATCTATATATAAGGGGGGATAGACGCCTCAGAGAGCAACAGCGCACAAACATGTAAGACAATGAGCCAAAACTACAGAAGACCATCAATTTTAGCAACAAACATCGACCCTGAACCAGCATCTTACAAGGCTACCTTCAAGACCGTCCCAAACGAAGCCCACACACAGCTGAAAACAACTCTTTTCAAACTTCAAACCCAAAAACTGGTGGGGCTGCCCGGATTTGAACCGGGGTCACGAGCGCCCGAGGCTCATAGCCTAGACCAAGCTAGCCGACAGCCCCAAACTCGTAGTCCAGACGTCCTCAAACATAATTTGTGATTAATCATAAAAACTTAACCAAACCTCAGCGCTCAAGCAAGGTCTTTAGCGCGCACGTTTGGAAAATTAAAACTCGAAATCATAAACTGTAATCGTTAGTTTTTGTCATGCGCGCCAATTCATAACCTATAAGTCAAACCATTGACCTGTCACAACCACGACGCAACATGCAAACTGATGTAGACACTCTAATCGAAATTCCATGCTTCAAATGCTTGTTTTGGGACCGAAGGCGAGAGAGCCCTCCACACTGCAACCCTAAAGAATGTCAAAAATTAACGGAGTGGCTTCTCAAACAAGCCGAAAACTATCAACAAACCGAACAGACTTTAACATTTGTGAACACGCCCTACATTAAGGCAACAGAAAAACCCAAACCATAAAAACTAGGCCGAACAGCTGAAAACACTCCTCCATGCCTCAAAATCTCAAAAAACCCAAATCTAAACCCTCAAGCGAGATCGATAACTCTAACAAAGGATTCAAAATATTCTCTTAAACAAAACCTGGAATTTATCGTCTCCTTCCTCTAACGCTGCACTGAAGCACCTTTGGACATATTAGACATTCATTCGGGATGGCCACGTCCTTTGGAAGCGCGTCCAAAAAACCAAAATAATGGGCACACTTCGCTGGTGAATCAAAAACCTTCGGATACTCAGTTGCCCTAACCCGAACAATCTTCATGCCTTCCACAAGTATGTCTATCTTTGAGTTGCAATAGGGACAAGCATAATAACTCTCCCTCGGTGTAATAGACGAATCAGTCAAAACCGTCGGCTTATCAAAGCTTCTACCACACCCATTGTATGGGCATCTTAGCTTTTCCTTGTGAGAGTGTAAACGCATAGCTTATCCCTTTTGCAAGTTACTTCTATTATGTATCGGTAATATTAATATTTAATAAGCTTTTCTGTTTACGCGTTCAACAAAAATACACCAATCAGTTCATAAGATCGAAAAGCTCTTAACGAGCCATATTTCTCCCTTGGATTTTGTTCCACACTGAAAAGTCTTTCCAACTTCGAGTTCCCTACGCAACGACAGAAACACTGTGACTGCTTAGGTCTTCTAAGTCTTTATATCAATAGCCATCTAGCAATTTCATGGAGACCATAATCATTGAACAACAATGAAAAATTTAGAGTCTACGATTACGATATACCTGAGCAAGCTGAAGAAGCCTGGGATAAACTCGCCAATTGGTACTCAGCAAGGAAAAAGGGTTCCTACGAATTCAAGATTCAGTTGCCAGCCATTCTGAATCTCCTAGGTAATCTTCATGGGAAGAGCTTGATAGACATTGGTTGCGGTCCAGGCAACTATTCTGTAGAATTTGCAAAAAGAGGAGCCAACGTTCTCGGCATAGATCTTTCTCAAAAAATGCTGGACAAAGCTAGAAATAACGCTAAAATGGCGGATGTCAAGTTAACGTTACAGAAGGCAGACGCCCACTTAATACGTTACCCAGATAATTCTTTTGACATAGCCGTCATAATCCTCGCAATCTTGAACGAAAAAATAATTAAAGAGGCAGCAAGAGTCCTAAAACCTGGCGGATTACTTTTAATCTCAGACACCCATCCAACACTTGAGGCAAAGGGACACTGGAAAAGTAACAAAATCGGGACACCCAGAATCATCGAAGATTACTTCTCACGAGAAAAAAAGAAATGGCAAATAAACTATGATACAGAACACACTATCACTCTCGAATACTATACGCAAACAATCGAACAAAGCGTTAACATGATCGCTGATGCAGGTTTCAAAATTCTAAGAATCGTAGAACCCAAGCCCAGAAAAGACCTCAAAAAAAACGATCCAAGACATTATGACAAATGCTCAAGAATACCATACTTCATAATCTATCTAACACAGAAGCATATGTAAACTAGAAGATTAAGCAAGACGAAAAGCCTCGGGCGGGATTTGAACCCGCGGCCAACAGCTTACGAGGCTGCCGCTCTACCGGGCTGAGCCACCGAGGCACACCTATTAAGTGATTGAGTTAAAAGCAGATTTTAAATGTTCGGAAAAACAAGATGTGAAGTTAAAAGTTTTTTTCGTATGTTAAGTCTTTTTTAAACACCTTGAATCCTAGTTTTTCATAAAGTTTCATAGCCCTTGTTGGGTTGAAATCGTCCACGCCTAATTCTGCTTTGCTCATGCCTTTTGCTTTAAGCTTCTCCAAACCATACAGCATTAGCCTAGTTCCAATGCCTTTTATCCTACAGGGTTTTAAGACTCCAATGTCGAGGATTATGCCGCTTTTGACATTTTTCTCAATGTTGTATTTTTCATCTATACCCAAACCTATGTAGCCGACGGTTTTCTGGTCAAGCACTACGAAGAAATATTCTATTTCATCATAGTATGGATTATTTAACAGGAAGTGACGAGTTTCTTCAATTTTGGTCGGTCGATAGTTAAAATGTTCTTTAAAGCATTCGTTGTCAAGCCAATTAAGCATTTTCAAGTCTTCTTCCATATTTTTCCGAAGTGATCTAATAGTCACTTCTGTGTTTTCTCCGATGTTAGGTGAAATGTTCGTCAAGTCCATCTTCATAAGGCTGAATTTACGGACAAGTTTGAATCCTAGTTTTTCCAAAAGCTTTATGCGGTCTGTTCGTTTGTTATGAGTCCATGCTTGTATCACTTTCATTCCGCGTTTCTCAAGTGCATTTATAGCTATCTCTGCGAGTTTCTCTTCTATTCCACGACCGCGAAAATCTGGTATGACACCAAAATTTTGAATGAAACCTTTTTTCTCTTTTCTCAACTTGTCAACATGAGCATGAATTACTCCAACTGGTTTTCCATCAAGCTCAGCAATAAATCTTCCTTCAAAGTCAAAATTTGGACGTTTCTCGTCTAAAAGAAACTCCTCTACAGTGATAGCTCTCCAATCTTCATATTCTTTATAGGCTGCGTTTAACACTTCAACCCACACGGGTTCATCTACGCCTTTCACGAATTGCCGAATATGTAGCATGGTTCTTTACCTCAAAGCTTTCATATCCGCACACATTGTGAGATTTAAATGTTACCAAATTCAAGATTTCACCATTCACTAAGCATAGTGCATTTTAATACAGTTTACATGTAATAAGTGTTGAAAGAGTTTCATGGAAGAAACACTATGAGACTGAATGAAAAATTAGGCGAACGCAAAATAATCGAAATCATACAAAATCGTTTAGACATGATGCCGAAAATGCCCATACCCTTTGGCGATGACGTATCTGCATATGACATTGGGAACGGCAACATTGCAGTCTTAAAGACTGATATGCTTGTGGACAAAACCGATGTCCCGCGAGGTATGAGTCTTTGGCAGGCTGCTCGTAAAGCTGTTGTCATGAATGTTAGCGATTTCGCTGCAAAGGGCGTAAAGCCAAAGGTAGTGCTTGTTTCGCTTGGGTTGCCAAGAAAGCTAACAGAAAAGGACATAGAAGAAATCGGTGAAGGGTTGAATGCTGGGGCACGTGAATATGACGCATACATTATCGGCGGAGACACAAACGAAGCTTCAAACTTGGTAATTAGCATTTCACTTTTTGGAACAGCCAAAAAGAACACGTTAATGTTGCGGAGTGGAGCAAAACCAGACGATTTAGTTGCAGTGACAGGTGTTTTTGGAAAAACTGCCGCTGGCTTGAAAATTCTAGTTGAAGGTTTAGAGACACCCAAGAAAATTGGCAAAATTCTTGTTGATTCGGTTTTGATGCCCCATGCCCGCTTAAAAGAAGGCTTGGTCTTAAGCCAAACAAAAGCAGTTTCAGCATCCATAGATTCAAGTGACGGTTTGGCATGGAGTCTTCATGAAATTGCAAAGGCAAGCAATGTTGGCTTTCTAATTAACAGTCTTCCAACAGCCAAAGAGGTGAGAAGATTCGCAAGAATCAATGAGCTAGATCCGTTAGAGTTGACGCTTTATGGAGGAGAAGAGTACGAACTTGTGTTAACGATAAAGCCTAAGTTTTGGGAGAAGGTGGAAAAGGCTGTTGAAAGGGTTGGTGGAAAACTCTTGCCAATTGGAAAGGTTACTGCTGAAAAACAGGTTCTGTTAGAAATTGACGGTAAAAGAAGCTTAATTGAGCCTCGGGGTTGGGAGCACTTCAAAAACATTAAGGTATAATTAGGAAGTAAAACACAATATTGATCGAATCTTAATGTCTACCTTAACCGCTTATCCAACAGTTCGAGAAGCACTTTTCTATGAAAAGCTGAAAAATGGAAAAGTCAAATGCAACTTGTGTGAAAGAAGATGTGAAATTCCAGAAAGTGCAAAAGGATTCTGTAGAACACGAATAAACATAGATGGCAAGCTGTACACGCTTGTTTATGGCGATATAAGCGCGATTGAAAGTCGCCCCATTGAAATTAAACCGTTTTTTCATTACTGGCCTGGTTCAACAGCCCTTACATTTTCAACATGGTCCTGTAACCTAAACTGCATCTGGTGTCAAAATTTTCATCTCTCGAAGGCCGAACCTGAACCGACTAAAGCAGTTCATTATCCGCCTGAAAAAGTTGTTAAATTAGCCATTTATAACGGTGATACCGGTTTATGTGCAAGCTTTCAAGAACCCACACTACTTTCTGAATGGGCAATTCCCATGTTCAAATTGGGTAAGACGAGGGGGATAAAATATTGCTGTTATGTTTCAAACGGCTACATGACCTTAGAAGTTCTTAAAGCACTTCATGAGGCTGGGATGGACGGGCTAAAAATAGACATAAAGGGCGACAATGAAATTTACGAGAAGTATTGTGGAGACGGTGATGTGGAGAAGATTTGGAGAAACGCTTGTGAAGCCAAAGGGCTTGGGTTGCATGTGGAGATTGTTAACTTGGTTGTTAGAGATGTTAATGACGATGAAGAAACCATGCGGTGGGTTGTTGAGAAGCATTTGAAGGAAGCTGGACCAGAAACTCCACTTCATTTTACCCGTTATTTTCCAGCTTACAAATTCGACAATCCACCCACAAAAGTTGAAACTTTAGAGAAAGCTTACGAAATAGCTAAGAAGGCTGGTGTTCTTTATCCATACATTGGAAATGTTTCTGGACATAAATACGAGAACACGTACTGTCCAAACTGCGGAGAAAAACTCGTTAGAAGATACGGATGTTATATACTGAAGTATGCGATAACTAAAGACAAGAGATGCCTAAAATGTGGGACTCACATTCCCATAACGGGAGAACATGTTAAGCGATAAGGGATATAAGGCATTTTGTGAGGACTTTTCCAGAGTTTATCTAAGTGTCAGATAGGCGCGTACACATGGATTCAGAGAGGCTTAAAACCAATCGGTTTTGCAAGTGTTTCTGACTT
>JAOZHM010000078.1 GCA_026014845.1 Candidatus Bathyarchaeota archaeon | reverse complement strand
CAAGAAAAGAAAAAAGAAGAAATCATTGAAAAGCAAGTACTAGAAGAAAAAGATGAAGAAACTGCTGGTGAGGAAAAATCTGATGAAAAAGATTCCATAAATGAAAAGAGTTGAATAGCACTAGAAACTAGAAACCACTTACACTAAACCTATAACCAAAACAAAATATAATATCACGACAACGTAAGACACACAAACCAACCTTTCTTTAACCCCAAAGAAAGCTATACACCAAAGAAAACCAAAAAATAACACATTCAAAAGGCTTCAAGAATCAGCCAACCATCCTTAAAACTCCAACGCTTCTCACGGCACTTGGATAACTTAATCAACTTTCTCAAAGGAACAGACCTAATGCGAGAACCTTGCTTTATGGTATGAATACGCAAACTAATTTTCGACATTTCAAACATCTCCAAAGGAATATAAATACAAACCATTATATAAACACACTGTATCTAAGAGAATAACCTTTATATTCCACAACCCCCCTCTATTACAAGAGGAAAACCACAATGAAAACACAAAAACAAATATGGCAAGACATCAACGAACCAAAAATAGAAGGACTAATAACATCCTTTGACGAAAACGGAAAACTAGTAGGAGTATTCCTCATAGTAGATAGAGTACCCTTAATAAGGAGAAAACGAAAATGAGTAATCCCACCGAAAAAGAGCAACCCATGATTTACGACGAACCCCGAAAACTTAATAAAAAATTATTAAGACCATTGACGGGTTTACCCAATCATGGGACACGGTGGGCGCGGGCAAAAATCCCACGCTGAGAGTTCTCAACCTAGAGGAGCGTACCGCTCTACAATGAAGTTGAGGGATAGGTTACGTGGGAGACAAAAGCCCGCGAAACAACTTTTAAGTTTCACTTCTGCATAGAATCTCAGAGGTTGATAGACGCCGAGAGGTAAAAGGCTTGGACATAGAAACAAAAATTGATTTGATTTGCAGACCTCCAACTGAAGAAGTTTTAACCATGGAAGGTTTGAGGAATCTTTTGGAGATTGAAGAGCATCCCATAGCCTATAACGGTTGGGAACCTTCGGGGCTGGTGCATCTGGGAACAGGTGTCATTTGTGCCTACAAGATGAAGGATTTTGTGGAAGCTGGAATACGTTTTAAGGCTTATCTTTCCACTTGGCATGCTTGGCTAAACAACAAGCTAGGCGGCAATCTCGAATTAATTAAAAAAGCAGCGGATCTTTTCAAACATTCGTGGATCGCCCTAGGCGTTCCAGAAGACAAAGTTGAGTTCATCTATTCAGACGAGCTTTACAACGACTTAAGCTACTGGGCAAAAACGATTATGATTGCAAAAAACCTGACAATAGCTAGAACGAGGCGAACCCTTGAAATTGCTGGGCGAAAGGATATGGAAGCGAACTATGTTTCAGATCTTCTTTATACGCCGATGCAGGTGGCAGACATATTCCACATGGAAGTGAAAATTTGTCAGTTAGGCATAGATCAACGTAATGCGAACGTAGTTGCAAGAGAGCTGGGCGAAAGACTGGGATTCTGGAAACCAATATGTGTTCACCACCATCTGCTCCAAGGTCTGGCGAAACCATCTTTGTGGCCGATTCCAGAAGGAAAAGAAAGAGAAGCCTTATCTTCAGCTAAGATGTCAAAGAGCCAACCTGAAACGTGCATATTCATTTACGATTCACCTGAAGAAATAAAACAGAAAACTAGAAGAGCCTTCTGTCCAGAAAAAATTGTAGAATTCAATCCGATTTTGGATATTTGCAAGCACATAATCTTCAGAGAGAGGGAGACATTCACGATAGAACGTCCAGCAAAATTCGGCGGCACAGTGGAGTTCCAGAGTTACGAAGAACTAGAAAAAGCCTACAGACACGGCAATTTGCACCCGCAAGACCTCAAAAATGCTCTAGCACACGAATTGGCTACAATCCTCGAACCTGCCAGAAGATATTTTGAAAACGATAAAGAGGCAAAGGAATGCCTTAACGCTGTAAAGAATGCTAAAATAACAAGGTAGAAAAATGTCAACACGACTAAAAGAAAAAGAGAAAAGAATTCTACTAACATTAGAATGGTTGGCTCAGGAATCAGCAAAGGAAATTCCAATAGTTGTTGAGGGAAAGAAGGATGTTGAGGCGTTAAGGGGACTAGCTATCGAAGGGAAGATTATAGAGGCGAAAACCGGCGGAAAATCCATGTTGGACGTTATTTCTGAGGTGGAAGAATGCGGGGCACAGGAAGTCATTTTACTATTGGATTTTGATAGACGTGGAAGGGAGTGGACCAAAAGTTTGAAACAGTATTTGGAAAAGATGCAGATAAAGGCAAACGTTGTTTTCTGGAAAAAACTGCGAGGCATTGTTGGTCGTGAAGTGAAGGATGTTGAGGGTTTGACAAGTTACATGGAAACCTTAAAGAGGAAGATTTACAATTCATAAAAGTAATATAGAGCAAACGTTCAAATACAATCTGGTGATTTGAGAGCACAATTCCCTCATCACGTGATCAAAGTTAACCTAACCCAATAATTGGAGGTGGACGCTTACGGGTTCATCACAAACATTTACCATAAAGTATGTTATACGCGCAAAGTTCGAAATAGACGGAGTAGTTGAAAAACCAGACATCATAGGAGCCGTTTTCGGACAAACAGAAGGCCTGTTCAGCCCAGAGCTTGAGCTAAGGCAACTTCAGAAGTCAGGAAGAATCGGCAGAATAGAAATCCGACTAGAATCTAAACAAGACAAGACTACAGGCACGATAACAATCCCAACAAGCATGGACAGAGTTTCTACGTCCCTAACTGCCGCAAGCATAGAAAGCATAAACAGAGTTGGCCCCTGCGCCGCAAAAATGACCCTTGAAAAAATTGAAGACGTCAGAGAAGCACGCAGAAAACAAATAATCGGCAGAGCCAAAGAAATTCTCCACAAATGGACTATCGAATCCATGCCCTCAGTAGATGAAATCTTCAAAGAAGTGGCAGAAACACTGAAAGTGACAAAAGTTGAGAAATATGGACCTGAAAAGCTTTCAGCTGGACCAGAAGTCAACAGTGCAAAAGATGTAATACTCGTTGAAGGAAGGGCTGACGTAATCAACCTAATGCGATGTGGAATATACAACATTGTAGCGGTAGAAGGAACTAAAATCCCAGAAACAATAAAAAAACTTTCTAAAGAAAAAGAAACAACAGCCTTCCTCGACGGAGACAGAGGTGGAGACCTAATTCTCAAAGAGCTTCAACAAGTGGCAAGTATAAAACATGTTGCTAGGGCACCCAGAGGGAAGGAAGTTGAGGATTTAAACTGCAGAGAAATATTTGAAGCCTTGAAAAACAAGACTCCCATTGAAGAGCCATTCAAGCCTAAAAAGGAAAAACGAAAGATGGAGGTTTCAAAAGAATTCGTCCAAAAAACAAAAGAGCTAGAGGGTACTTTAGAGGCTGTTCTCTTAAACGAGAAGATGGAGCAAATAGAACGGTTACCAGTAAGTCAACTAGCAGAGAAACTTCAACAAATAAAGGACGTGAACACAGTTATCTTCGATGGAATCATAACACAAAGAATAGTCGATGTGGCAAATGAGAAAAACATAAAAAATATTATTGCTTCGCGCATATCAGAAGCTGTTAAAACACCGTTAAACGTTCAACTGATGACATTCTCAGAAATTAAAGGAACCACATGATAACTAATGAAAACTTTTACAACAATACGCAACAGAAAACATTAGCTTCCAAAAAAGTCTGTCAGCCTTCTAGTTTCCTTTTCCCTCACTCCAGATTTTAACAACTGCTCCTCGGTTATGCCGAAACTTTCAAGAACTCTAGCCGCAGCCGGCACAACCTGCTTAGACACGTAATATTCGACGTCTACTTCCTCGTAGGAAGAAAATACGTAAGGTTTAACCCTTTCATATAAGCGTCCTGACCCAACCACCACTACATAGCCTACTTTATCGCCCACTGTGAGCCTCCAGCCCTTCTCCTTCAACATTTTTGCGGCTTCAACATGACAAGTTCTTATAGCATACTCTTCTACAGGCTTAGTCAACGTTTTCCAAATAATAAGGTCGCGATAGGGAACACGTTTCTGCCAAAGATCATAAATAAATTGCTGCACAAACTTGGCAGCTTTTTTTGGAGATTGCTCCTTCAAAATAATTTCTAGAACTTTTTCCTGCACTTTTTTTGCTATGGTTGCCCAGTCTCCACGCACAACCTCTAAGCCTACAATGTCCAGGCGACCATCAGGTAAAAGTCCAGCGTAACGTTTTTTGGCTTCTGTGAAAAATATCCGCACATAAATCTTGTCTGGTTTTATCTCTAACCCCAGTTTTTCCTCGATTTCCCTTGACAGTTTTTCAATTTTTTCAGGGTCATGTTTTATGAATAGGCTGTCTGTGTCGCTGTAAACGACTTTTAATCCAGTTTTTTCAGCAATTTTTGTCGCTGTAAGAATTGCGTGTCGTCCCCAAGCTGTTGCCGCTTCGGCTACTGGTTTTATGTACCATCTTGCACCTATCCATCCAGCATAGCCGTAAGATGCGTTAGTGATTACTTTCACAGCCTTCTGACGCGCGTCAAAAACTCGGTATTCAGCACTTTCTGGAGGAACTCCATTCATTTTTGAACGTATTTCATTCCGCACCTTAATAAGATAGGACAAAACTTCCCTGTAAAATCCTGAGGGTTCTTTTCTGAATCTATGTTTAACTTCAGGGGCTTCATAAACTCCGCATGGTGGAATGGGCTGTTTTGGCGATACATAAGTATCTGGAGATAAGTTGTATGTCATCATTATGTTTGGATACATTGACCTAAAATCCAAGACAGAAATGTTTTCATGTAGCCCAGGTTCAGGTCTAAGTACTATTGCGCCAGTGTATGGTCTGTAGGGCTTCTTAACTCTTTTAGGTACGAGTTCGCCGATTTTTTGGGCGTGTATTATAAGGAACCATTCAACTCTGAAGCCTACGGATGCTGTTCCAACGTAGTCCAGTGGTAGGCTGACAAGGTTTGATAGTTGCATGGCGAAGTCTAAGATGGTGTCGGTTATTTCCATGATGCAGCGTGTGTTATCCATAGAAAACCTTTTCAGAGTTTCGCGTTTCTCCTCGTCTTCCCAATGCTCTGCAAAGTCAACATCGTCAATCAAAACACGATTTTCAATTTTCATGACACCTAAATAGTCTGCCAGATTCTCCAAAGTCTTGACCTTGACTTCCGGGAATTCATCTGCGAAGTCTAACAGATCTATGTTAGCTCTGCCAGTTATTGAAACGTGTCCATAAACGCTTCTGTGCGGTTCCGTTCCCGCCCTATCAACAGACAGTTTCAATCCAAGTTTTTTACATCTCTCATTAATGTACGGCCAGTCTTGTCTGTTCACACCATAACCGACAATAATGTCTGGGTCAAAGTCTTTAACATAATTTACGAAAGCTTGCAGGACTGGTTTGTCGTTTTGGTCTTTTGCTGAAAACTGTTTCTCTTCATCATTGTTTGTCGCAACAGAAATTATGACTACCGGGTTTCTGTCAGGTTTTGGAGAGCCCTCTTTGCTGTAGCATATTGTTGAGAAGCCTAATATCCTCAATTGTGGGACTTCAGTCTTTTCAATGGACTTCGGGAGGGATTTAGCCTTGTAAATCTTGTCAACTTGAACACCTGAAGTGTTTGTTTCTTCAACAACTTCTATTTCGTGCCATCCGCACGGAACGACGTTGTTGTCGATTAAGTAACGCATGGAACATCGAATATCGTCTTCGAGACAGCCCTTTACGCCTTCGAACTGTCGAAAAGCTCTGGCATATTCCGATATAAAATTCGGGTCTCTACAATAAACCTTCACGGCTTTCACTGGCTTTCCAAAAAATCTGCGTTCAACAACCTCAAGCTTTGTGACAGATGGATATTGGGTTCTCTCAGCTTCGATTTCTTCAACAACTTTTGTCGCATCTGCCTTATCTTCAACTACCGCATAAAAGTATGCAAGAAAGTCCCTGTCAATAACAAGCACTCCATCTCCAAAATCATCGACACCCCATAACCAAATTTCAGGCGTATGCTCCTTAACTTCGTAATTTACATCTAGAAGCCAAAACTTGATTTTCATAGCCTGCCCCTTTTAAACAATGAAGGATAAGCATTCTTTTAACACTTTTTAATAGGTAGAATTTGATATTGAAGGGTTAAGCATTAGAAAAGGGGTTCAGGTTTTGAGAATTATAGAAATGAATTTGAAGAAAGGTTTTGTGAAGGTTATTCCTGAAACTTTTGACGATTTATGGCATCTATATAATATTATTTACAAAGACGATGAGGTTTACGCACGCACAACAAGAGAAATAAAACCAGACGGAAAATATGCAAGACCTAGACGCGGTCAACGGATTCCAGTCTTCTTAGGTGTTAAGGTCGAAAAGATTGCTTGGGACAAGCTTTTAGGCAGACTTAGAGTTCACGGAACCATTTGTAAAGCTCCGGAAACCGTTCCATTAGGTGCCCATCACACGGTTAAAATAGCTTTGAACAAGCCGCTTACTATTGTGAAGAAAAAGTGGGCTAGGCATCATGTTGAAAGACTGAAGAGAGCAAGCAAAACGTCGGAAAAACCCATAACCATAATTGCCATTGACGACGAAGGTTACGCCATTGCCACAACAAAACAGTACGGCGTTGATATAAAATTAGAAGAGAGAATAAAGCTTCCAGGAAAGCTTGAAGCTGAAAAAAGAAGTGTAGCTACAAAGGAGTACTTCCGAAAGGCTTTAAGCAGTTTACGTCAAGTCTGGACGGCAACACGTAGTCCAATAACAATCATCGGCGTAGGCTTTGTAAAAAGCAATTTTGCAAAATTCTTACAAAATGAAGCAACAGACATTGCCAAGTCAGTTGTGGATGTAAAAAGCGTTAACAACAGCGGTGTAGCAGGAATATATGAAGCCCTACGGTCAGGCGTACTCTTGAAAACCATGAAGCACATGCGAATTGCTGAAGAAACAGAAGTAATAGAAGAGGTCTTAAAGAGGCTTGGAAAAAACGAGTCTAACATAGCTTATGGGTTTGACGATGTGAAAAGGACTGCCGGGCTGGGGGCTATTGAGACTATGGTTTTAGCGGACACCATGCTTCGTAAAGCCTCAGACGAGAAAAGGCTGCTTCTTGAAGATTTGATGAGGGCTGTGGAGCAGAAGGGCGGAAAAATCATGGTTATAAGCACGGAACATGAAGCTGGTTTAAAACTTGTAGCCTTAGGCGGTATAGCCGCTCTGTTACGTTACTCAATCCATGAAGATCTCTATCGGTAATGGCTTAATTAT
>JAOZHM010000077.1 GCA_026014845.1 Candidatus Bathyarchaeota archaeon | reverse complement strand
TCTCTGCCCATGCCAGTCAAGATAATTCCGACAGCATTCTCACCATACACATCAGCAACTGACTCCATAGTAACATCAACAGAAGGTCTCAAGCCATGAACGAATGGATCTTGGTTCAACCGGATGACAACTTCCTCTTTGCCCTGGATTCTTCTCTTTTTCACAATCATGTGAAAATCTCCAGGAGCAACATACGCTCTCGCTGACTCAACTATGTCTCCCTCTTCAGCCTCTTTCACTGCGAGTTCAGATATTCGATTCAGACGTTCAGCCATGGATTTAGTGAATTTCGCAGGCATATGCTGCACAACAAGGATGGCTGCAGGAAAGTTTGGAGGAAGCTCTGACAGAATCAGCTCCAAGACAGATGGTCCACCAGTCGACGATCCGATGACAAACACTCTCTCCTTTACAGCGACTCCAGGCGTTAAGAACTGTTTAACCCGTTTCCTAGCAAGTATAGACTTGATCTTTCGAATATTAACGTTAGACACTCTTTTCACCTCCTCTATAAGCTTGTCTTTAACCTTTTCAATGTCAACGGAAACCGCACCAGACGGCTTGAGAACAAAACCAACTGCACCCGCCTCCAGACACTCTACCGTTGCTGCTGCCCCCTCCTCCGTATAAGCACTTAGCATTATCACGGGAGTGGGATGTTCCTTCATGACGCGTTTGAGGGTGCGTAACCCGCTCAAGCCGGGCATAAAATAATCCAACGTAATCACATCTGGTCTCAAAGTTTTCAATTTTTCCAAGGCAGCATTACCATCTTTGGCAACGCCGACAACCTCTATCTCAGGATCAGAATTCAGCATATCAGAAACTAACGTTCTCATAAAGAAAGAATCATCAACTACTAGCACCTTTACCGTTTTTATTATCTCCGAAAGTCTATTCTTCATGTCGAAACAAGAAAAGGGAAAAAAGATTGTCAGTTGACACCATCAAGTGAAATAATACGTCTCACTTAATCCGTTGGTTTTTCAGCCAGTTTTTCTTTAGGAGCCTTGGGCTTTGCTGTTCTTTTTTCTTTCTTCTCTGGTTTGATCTGCTCTTCCTTTGGGAACGTTTCCTTAGGTATTTCGGGTTTTATTATTTCCTTTTCTTTCGAAAGCTTCTCCTCAGGCACTTCATGTTTTGCTGTTTCTGTTTCTTTCATTTGACCCGCTATTTTTTCAACAGGTTTTTCTTCGGCAGCCTTTTCTTTCTTCTTTCGCTTAATCTTGCGATATTCCCTTGTCGGTGCCTTAGCTAACTCGATGAGCTCTTTTTCCGATAAGACCCTTGCTAAATCAAGCAGTATTATCAGCTTGTCTCCTAGGGTTCCTATGCCCTTTACGTAGTCAATGCCTATTTTTTTGGTTATCATCTCAGGAGGCAGCTTGACATCTTCTTTGGGCAACCGCAGTACATCGGTTACTTCATCTACAAGCAACCCGAAAGTACCGTCGCCGATCTCTGCTATCACAATGTGTTTACCAGTGTACTCTTCGTCTTCTCTTTTCAGCAGAAATCTCTTTTCAAGGTCTATTACGCCGACGATTTTGCTTCTCAGATTGATGACTCCTTTTAAAAAATCTGGGGCGTTAGGGATCATCGTTATCGTCCCAGTTTTGACGATCTCCCTAACATCTAGAATTCCAACGCCGTATTCTTCGTTGCCGAGGGTGAAGACCACGATCTGAGCTGTGTCTCTTTCTTCGATTGTTGATTCTGCCTTGATTATCGCTGCTGTTTCTTCCATCCTTACTGCCGTTTTACTCGGCATTCTAGTCGACCTCTACCTTTTTCTTCTTTGGTTTCCGCGGGCGAATCGGTTTCGCCACCCTTTCTTCTCCAGCTTCCGCGGTCACCTTAAACTGTTGCATTGATTCGCTTAGGTCCTTTGCAATAGCGCTCAGCTCTTGAGCAGACGAAGTCATCTGTTGCATAGCCGCGATTTGCTGTTGCATAGACGCAGACATTTTTTGTGAGCTGGCAGAATTCTGTTCGGATATAGACGCTATTTCATCTATTGTTTTTGTCACCTGTTGCGTGCTTGCTGATTGCTGTTGAGTAGCGGCGCTTATCTCTTGAGCTTTAGCTGTTATCTCTTGTGCTCCAGCTGTAATCTGGTCGAGCACAGATAGGGCGCTGTCAACAATTTTGAGGCTTTCACCAACTTGTATGCCTCCCCGTGTCATGCCAGCGACTGCTCCGCCTGCCGCAGTTCTTACATCACCGACTAGTCCTTCGATTTCGCCGGTTGCCGTCTTTGATCTTTCAGCCAATTTCCTAACTTCATCCGCAACAACTGCAAACCCTCTGCCCGCTTCTCCTGCACGAGCCGCTTCTATTGCTGCGTTTAAAGCGAGCAGATTGGTTTGGTCCGCGATGTCGTTGATGGTTCCTACGATGGCCGTGACTTCTTGTGCACTTTCATCCACTTTCTGAACTGTTATTGTATTAGCTCTCACAACTTCGTCGATTGTCTTCAGTCTCGTAGCCGCTTCTTGTCCT
>JAOZHM010000076.1 GCA_026014845.1 Candidatus Bathyarchaeota archaeon | reverse complement strand
TCATCACTACAAGATGATCCAAACTGTGATGCACCTTCCAAAAACTTTGCAAAGTTCCCAGAAAAGGGTAAGCTACCTACGTCACAGGACTTAATTTCAGGCATTTTTTCGTTGCAATCCTCTTTTTGCAATTCAAAGATGTTATGAGGTTTTTCAACCTCACAATTTAAAAACTCTTGCATGTTTAGAATTCGACAACTCTATTTCAACAATTTTGTCTGACCTAAACATCCTAGGCACGATAAAGCAAACGGAAGGACACGCAAGGGCGCGCGTTAGTAGCTATGGATTCTTTTTGATTCAAGAGCAAAACGATGAGTTCCGCGCGCGTGATTAAAAGAAAACTACGCTTGTGTTTGCCATTTTTCTTGTAGGTATTTTGGTATGTCTGATGAGTCTCTTGGTCCGACGAGCACTTGCCAGCCACTTATCTCTTCAATTTCACCGCTTAACCGTGCTGCCTTCCCTGGAATTATTAGTTTTCTATGCTTAACCTTACTCGCAACTCCGGACTCCTTTATAGCCTCAGCAGCATTTTCCGCCGTCAGCTTTCTTCCAGCAACAGCACTGTCCACAGCTATGCCCTCAGTATCCACAACTATCAAGTAACCACTCACCTTCCCAGATTCAATGTCCGAAGCCACAGTATAATACGTCAAAGCAAAATTCGTCGTCATCATCACAGGCGAATTCTCATCCACTGTTCCAAACACCCTCAAACCAGGCTCAACAGCCACCGGCTTCCTAGGATCAGTGTAAATATTCTGCCGCAAAACGACGTTCGGCAGAAGACTCCAACCATCAGCACTATGCACTACTATGACATCTGCATACCGAACAACCAACATAGCCGCCAAGTAAGCCTCATTCCACTTCGCAACCTCCTCCGCAGCCTTACCCCTGTCCATCCAAGCAACCATAGGCACCCCAATCGTCGGAAAACCCAAAAGCTCATCCCCACCCTTACAAGCAGCCCTCCGAATCATCGTAAAATTATTCAAAGTATCACCCAAACCATCACCCAAGAAAGTACCAGGATCCAAAACAAGATCCTCAACACCATAAGCCAGCAAGGTCTTCACCAAAGACTTCAACAGCTTCAGATCGTTCGGCGCAAAAACCGTCAACGGACAATTATGCATCAAGGCAAGCTCAGCCATCTCCTTCCAATTATCCTTTGTCGCCGCATACAAAAGTGGCCTAGACTTCGGAGCCGCCACCAACCCAGCCTTAAGAACGTTTGGATTAAGGGAACACAAGATGAAAGGCAGATCCATGTTCTCAACAACCTTCTTAACTGTCGCCTTAAACTTGTCCGGGTCATTCGACGTAGATCGCACAGCAATCATATCAAGCTTCAGGGTCTGCCCAATATATTCAAAGCTGAACTGCCCTGTTCTCTTTATTCTATCCAACACTTCCTCTTCAGCCATCTCATCAGTTACGTCTATTGCCACTGCTGTTGGATTAAAATACGTGAACTCATGCCGGTACATAACGAGTTTTCCCCCAATCTTAACAGCCTTGTCCCCAGTGCCAACAACAACCTCCTTTATGGCAGGAGCAAGCATCTCCCTCAACCGTTTGTAGCCCTTCTCATGCTCCTTCTTCAGTAGCGGAGGACAATCATCAACCGAAACTTCACGGTTCACAACCTTAGTTGCAAAAGCCATGCAGTTCGCTTCGCCGCATTCTTTACAATTCGTTCTAGGAAGCAACTTGTAAACATCGATTGGACTTAATTCTCTAATGCCGACCTTTCCTTTAATCTCTCTCTCAGTCATACAGTCTCACGCTCCCTACACTTTCTTGGAAACCCATTCGAAAAGCCTGTCAGCATCGCCGGAGCTTCCACTCCTTAGCCGATTGATTACATCTTTAAGCGTTTTCACGGCAGCTGGATGCATCATCATAAACAAGTCCACACCAGCAAGCAAAAGCGTCAAAGCAGTTGTCACCTCCCAAAGCGGTCCCCTCAACTCGCGAGGCTCCCACTCTGCACCCATCTTCAACCACGCTTCTCTTGCCGCCCAAGCATTTGTTGTTCCGGAAGACATGGGATGCGCGAGTTCAGGATCTCCCATCAAAGCCGCAAGCCTAGCCCTCTCCATATTAGTAAACGCATAATCAAGACCATAACCCAAAGCAGCAGTCGTCAAATCCATAACTATCTCCTCCTTCGGTATAAACTCGTAGAGTCTGCGGTTAAGCTCCCTAGCCAAGTTCAAATCCATAGGAGTAAAAGACAGCGCAACGTGCCCGTATTTCTTAACGAATTTCGCACACTTCTCAACATCCATGTCCCTAGTTATCGAATTTATCAAAAAGCGCTCTCCAGCAAACGTTTCAGCAACTGCTTCGAAGACATCTGCATCCTTCTTCGGGTCGCCGCACCCTCCAATCACTAGGGGAACATCCACCGCCTGAGCAACATCCTCCACGGTTTTCACAGCCTCACTAGGCGAAGAATCCTTCAGAAGAGGGTCAATGCTTATCAGATGAAGTGTTACAAGATCAGCTCCAAACTTTTCAACTGCAAGCTTGGCCCAAGCCGTAGGATCTTCTAAAACTTCCCTCAGATGCATCTTAACAGCCTTAGCCAAAGGAACCTTCATGTCAAAAACGTCCAAGGAAATCACTGGAGGATGAGGCGTCGGTCTTTCAAAAGTGTAGAAAGCAGGTGTGGTTTCGCCTCCAATAGTCACTGATTTTCCACGGGTTCCACCCTCGCTCCTTGTAGCTCCGAGTTTCACCTCAACAACCTTGCTCAGATAGGTCTGAACAGGTGGAACAAACTCAGCGTCAAATATCTTAGTGGGCTTAACCCTCACTGGCGGAGCAAGTTTTGGCAGAACAGCCCTAGGAGCCGCAACAGCACCCGGCTGTAACCAAATCTCTAGATCTCCAACGTCCATCTCAAAGTCTTCAAGTTCCACTTCCTGAAGCTTCGCGAGAAGCTCCATCAAGCGTGGGCTTAACTTCAGCCCTAGAGACTCCTCTTCCTTTTCGGTCTTTGGCAAACTTTTCACCTTTTCTTGGGTTTTTCGCTTTTCACTCGGCGGATGATGACTTTCTTGGCGTAGATTTTTGCGTCTTTAAGGATTATTTTGAATCCGCCTGCAGTTATGGGTATGGTTCCTGCTGTCGCAACGGGCATCAGTGGGGCTTCTTCTCCTGCTTCGGCTGGCACAGCTTCTTCAACTGCCACGATTTCTTCTTTCCATCGTTCTACAACTGGGTGGTTACGTTCCTTCAAGAAGGCCTTCAACTCGTCAATCGTTTTTGCCTCTTCCTCAGTAGCAACTTTGTCAGCAATTTCAGCTGGGAAGAAGTCCTTAATCCTTTCTTTCACTTCTTTGGGCATCCAGACTACTCGGTTCCATCCGCCGTCTGCTTGCAGAAACTTTGGAGATCGCATGTACTCGATTGATATGCCATGGAATCCATCTATTTGACGTCCGCCAGCTGTAGAGTCAGCAAGTGTTGAGAAGGCTAAACCGTTCACGGTTACGTCTTTGTAGCCTCTGTGCACAATGCCGAAGCCCTCCACCTCTGGAACGTAGAATGCTACAGCTTCAAAACAGCCGCACGAGGTGTGGGGATAGCCGAAAGCCGTGTAGAGGCATACCTTTGTGACTTCACCCAGAGTCTTCTGTTTGGCAACTTCGTTCACACCAGAGTATTCCCC
>JAOZHM010000075.1 GCA_026014845.1 Candidatus Bathyarchaeota archaeon | reverse complement strand
CAACTTGGTAGCGTGTCATTCTTTCATTGTAGTCAGAAAAACTTTTGAACAATTCAACCACGTTCTCTGATGACATTCCAACGTTTATAAGGAAGGAAGTTAGTGTAAATCGGCCTATATGGGAGAGGTGGCGTCCGGCTGACACTGATTGATAGAGGGCTTTTATGCATGGTGGAAAGGCTGTTTGCACGACGGTTTTTGGGAAACCTTCCATTTCAGATTTGCCTATTTTTTCTACGGACAATTTACTTATTTTTTCAGCCATCTTCATTATTTCGGTGGGAAATTTAGGCAGTTCTTCTACTTCTAACCTTTTTCCAATATGTTTGCGGATTTCTTCGCTCAGTAATCTTGCTGTTTCGTTTCTTGTGAGATAAACATTTCCGCTTGATAGGAGACGGTTAACAAACTTCCATTTTTTTCCTTTCAGATGTGTTGTGTTTCTTAGGTAGCTGGTAAAACTGAGCATAAATTCGAAGGGAATTTCAGAATTTTCATTGAGCATAAGTTTCCACGCGAAGTTTTCTGCGAATTTAAGAATTTTTTCTTTGGGTTCGTCTTTCAGATCTTCGTACGCTTGCTTTGATTCTGCCAAGGCATATCTTTTTTTGATGAAGGAGCTTCCAGTGGCGGTTGCCAGTACTATTGCAGCTGGATATGATGATATTTCTATGTCTTCTCTTTTCAGTTTCCTGCTAACTCGCGCGTATAGGATTGCTTCTTCCACTCTTTCTTCGGCACGTTTAAGGATTCCCTCTAATTCAGGACTTGTTAAGTCTTCTATTTTCAAATCGGGTATTTTCATATATTTTGTGGCTGCTTTTAGGAAGGGGTATTTTGCTATGTCGTTTTTTGTGAATTGGGCTGTTTTTGGCTGCATCTATTTTTTCACGTTTATTCCGTTTCTATCCTTGGTGCTAGGTAAAACGTGAGTTTCCCTTCTTTTGTTTGTTGAAAGTCTAGTTTTATGGGCATATCTGACGAAAATTCAAGTGTTGCGATTTCAGATGTTGCGGATGCTGCCTTTATAATTTCTAAGAGGTAGCTTAAGCTGAAGGTTGCTTTGGAAGGTTCTTTAGTTTCTAAATCCAGAAGTGCGTCGCTTCCTTTTTTAAGTTCTATCGTCGCACCCATAAGGTCTCCCGTTGCGTTGAAGATTAGTTTTTCAGGATATGCTTCGATGCGGACGTGGTCGCTTACAAGCTGGGCGTCTTCAATTGCTTGATGTAAGCCTTCTGTCGTGGCTTTGGCTCTAACGTTAAACGTGATTTTCGGCGTTGGCACTTCCTCTTCACCAGCCTCAAGCGTTGGCATAGTGAAGTTTCGCGTGTATTTTCCAGTTATCTTTACATGTAAACGCCCAGTCTTTTCATCAAGAGAAAGCTCCACAACTTCATCCCTGCCTGCTCTCTTAATCAGTTTTAATAGTTCACTTATGTTTATGCACATTTTTGCCGGTTCTGTACATACGTACTCTTCAAAAATTGTTTTAGGCCACTCAAAGTCAATCATGGCAACGCGTGACGGGTCCATTGCCCGCAGTTTTATGTTTTCAGGGTTAATTTTGAATGTGGCTTCATCTACGAGTATGGATATGGCTGTAACCATGTCTCTTAAGAGTTTAGCGTCGGACATTTTTAGCTTGAACATGGCAACTCTCCTTTTATGGATATGTTTTGTTGTTATAAAAGACTTTACGCACTTAAGTTTGACGCTAATTGATAATGCGTTGCGTAAGGATTCTATAGATTGCTTCGAATAAGCTAACACTATTAAAGCCAAAAACAGTTGCAAACGGGTTCCATAGAACTTTTATCATTTCAGCAATGAAGTTTTAGCTGTATTCTCTGAATGTGTATTCGCATTTTGTGCATCGGAAAAACTGTGTTGAAGACTCATCAGCTCCTCTTGTCTGCACTTGCCAAGCATAGGCTAAATTATTTCCACATTTGGGGCATTCAATCCTAACCGTAGGCAACGTTCGTAATTTCTGCTCTTCCTTACCTATTACTGCCACAAGTTTCTGCGGGTTAGGCTGCATAACTTTAGCAACCTTTGGTGCGATTTTACTGCTTAATACTTGCTTCTTGTGGCCACATTTAGGACAGACAAAAATTAAGGATGTTTTCTTGCCAGTCTTTTCCTTCTTTGGCACAAGGCGGGAGCCACATTTAGGACAAAATTCCATTGCTGTTTACTCCGCTGTCCGTTTGATTTTCCTTAACACGGTCACTTTTAAACCTTTTCTCATTGCAAGAAAGATCGAAATTAAATCTTGCTGATTCCTGAAGCAATTAGATGAGCTACGCGTAGTGCTTCCGGTACACTGCTCCTAGTAGAGGTTAGTTGCAGAATTTTCCTTGCATCTTCCTCCAAAATTCCTGATGTTTGCATGTATACTTTTTCGTTTTCGCTTCTTGTAGAAACTTCAAACATTTTTTCAGCGCTTTGGATGGCTTTCCAACGGTCTTCACTTTTTGGCAAGTTTTTTAAGGCTTCGCGGATTTCGGTGAAGTTTGGTTGTTCACGTGTAACCGCTATGACAGGCAAATTCACTT
>JAOZHM010000074.1 GCA_026014845.1 Candidatus Bathyarchaeota archaeon | reverse complement strand
GGAAAATACTGAAGGAGAGGCCCTACGAGTTTCGTTACACGTTTAGAGTCATTCCCATCGAAAAGGTTGTGCGAACGGACCTTGGCGAAATAGAACGAGCAACCACTGAGCTGGTTTCAAGAATAGAAGAGGGCGAATCTTTCAGGGTGACCGTGGAGAAGCGTTTCACTGGAACATCATCCAAAGACATTATTGAAGCTGTAGCAGGAAACATCGAGAGAAAAGTTGACCTCGGCAATCCGGATAAGATCGTCCTTATCGAGGTTGTTGGGGGATTAACTGGCATCTCGATAATAAGGCCAGAGCAGATTCTCGTGGTGATAAAAGAAAGATTTCAATCTTAACGTTGAGTCACAAGCAACGCTACGTGTTCAATCACTAAATCCATTAAAGCTTCGTTCTCGCCGTCTTCTTTCTCCAATTTTGCCTCTAATTCAACATCTGAAATTTCAAAAAGTCTCCTAATGCCCTCAACTTTGTCATCGCTTAGCTCAAGAAGCCCATCGTCTCGGGTGCTTCCCGTCAGCAATGCAGAAATTATGCTTAACAGCGACGATGCTTCCATGCGAGTGTCTGCCACGATGACAACGACAACCTCACGCGAGCTCGGATGAATCCCAATAAGCTTTACTGCTTCCTTGATTTGCCTTTGAGCTGAAGCATAAAGAAGGATTTCAATGCTCAAATTGTTTGAAATATTCAACTTGTTTTTGAAAGCGGTGACTGCATTTAAAGCAGCGAAGTAGAGATGTTGCCAACCCGCCACGAGTTTTGTATCGAAAAACTGTATACAAGCATTTTCAGTTTTTTCTTTAACGAGAATGAGAAACTTGTCAACATCTTTTATCTTGACATTTCTAAGACCAGCGATAACGATGTGTCTGTTGAAACCTTCTAGCTTCCGAATCAAGCTTGCCCCTCAAGAATCTCTCCGAGGAATCGTTCTACTAATTTGGCGTCTAAACCATAGCGTACCAACGTTTCCCTGGCTTCTTCAACCGTTTTGCCTTCGCCTTTAAATCTCTCGTAGGTTTTTTCCCACGTTGGAATCTCGAACTTCCAATCGAAATCGGAGTGCGGCACTAGATGTTCTCCCTTCTATGAGCTTCTATAACAAGTAATGAATGAAAGTTATTATTCTTTGCTTGTCATGAAAATTCAAGATAGGAATCGCTTTTCTATGCTTAGAAACGTGATCCTAGGCTTTTTAGATGAGGGATGATCCGAGATTGAGAATATGGAGTTCAAATATTGATTTCAACTTCATAGGTGTTTTATGTTGTTCACTGGTAATTGAATGAAAAGCAGAAAAAGAAGGAAAAAACATGTTGAAAAAGACAAGTTCAAAAACATTAAGTGTTCTTTTGACTCTCTTGATTTTGTTGTTACCAGCGGCAATTTTGGTACCAACTATTCAGATTGCGCCTATGGTTAATGCAGCATCGTCAGCAACAATTACTCTCGAGGCGTCACAGGGCTACGTGGGAGACTACGTGACCGTAACAGGTAATGGTTTCACTCCCGACAAAGATATTACATTCATATGGGGAGACCAACTATTTTCATCTCTGGGATTCATAACCAACATGCCTCGCTATCAGAGACCAGCAATTGCACCTGTGTCTACTGGAGAAGTACACACAAACGCTCTAGGCAACTTCTCTGTTCAGTTGCAAATACCAAAACTGACAAGAGAAACATACACCGTCAAAGCCTCAGATACCGAAACGTCAGCTACAACTAGCTTTACAATAAACGCAAGAGTGTTGCTCCGAAACCAATATGCTTACCAGACACATGGAAAAATAGAGACACCAGCAGAATACACTTCAAGCCAATACCACATTGACCTCTTTCTCGCCGAGGGATTTATCGGTGACAAGCTTGCGCTTCAACTGTCAGGATTTGGCAACGGAGAAATGGTTGAAGTCAAAATAGGCACCACCAAGATCGACGACTTAACTGTTGGCAGCGGAACCGCTGAAGGATATCTATTTGATACCTCTGCAGTGGGGAGCATTCCACAGATGCCCAGCGGAGACTTCGCTGTAAATGCAACCGGTAAGTTGTCCGGGACAAACGCATTGGCAACTTTCAAGGTTAAGCCCCAGCTGTTCTTAGCTATGCAGACAACTCAACCCCCGTATCCCATGGCCTTTCCATGGATACATTCCTCTGGCTCTTTTGGATTGGGTTGGTACAGCTCTGTAGGCACAGCTGTTGATTCCCAGTTTATGTTTGAAGCGACAGGTCTCATTGGAACAGCCATT
>JAOZHM010000073.1 GCA_026014845.1 Candidatus Bathyarchaeota archaeon | reverse complement strand
ATGCAGGTAAGTCATCAACTAAAAGGTTTACCATAGGTCCATGGCTGTCAGCAATAACAATTTCATCAAAGCCGTTTCTATTTAGTTCTTCTGCCACGATTAGTGTGACTTTTGTTGCAATTTTCCTTGCTTCACCATACAATGAACCTTTCAGACTCAGGTGACCCGGAATAACAACATACGGCATTCCTTCCAAATCAACCGAAATAAACGCCTTCATAGAACCACTTAATATACGTGTATGCAAGTTAGATTAAAGAATTTCGATTTCAAATTGGCTTTAATAGGCACACGAAATTTTCCATTGCGTGCGCGATTAGAAACCCTAAAACGTGTTTATACAATAAATTTAAAGAAAGGAATAAGAATCACTTTTGTGGAAGTCATCAAGTAAAGAGGAGGCGTTGGATTGAAAGTTTTGGTCGCTTACTACAGTGAAACTGGAAATACGGAGAAGATTGCTAGAGCTATTTATGAAGAGGTTTCAAAAGACCATGAGGCACATTTGAAGAAAATTAAGGAGGTTACAGCAGACACTTTGAATAATTATGATCTAGTTTTTCTAGGTTCTGCTTGTCATTCGGCGGACTTGTCGCCTCCGGTCAAGAGAATCCTAGATGCTCTTCCAGTATCAGCTAGATTTAAACTTGCAGGGTTCTTCACTCACTCGGTTCCATGTTCTGAAGACAGCGCCAGAGCACGCAAGTTGTTCAATCGATGGGCAGGTAAATGCAGAGTATCCTTTGAAAAGGTGAGTAAAGAAAGACAGATTGCCTTTAAGGGGTACTTCAATTGTCAAGGTGTGCCTTCTCCTCCAATCCAAGAATTCATAAAGAAGGAGGTAATCGTGTCGGCCGATGAGTGGGAAGCGTACATGGAAGAAGTGAGAAAACATCCAAGTATTGAAGATTTGCGGAGGGCTAAGGAATTCGCTCGCGAAGTACTGTCGCGCACGAAGTTCTAACGGTTTCTAACAGAAGGAAAAACAGCTTTTTTCAAGGCCATGTTTGTTATTTGCTTTAGGGGCACACCTGTTCCTTTATTCTATTAAGGTATTGTCTTTCGAAGAAGAATTTGAGGGTAAAGGATTTTCGAGGCGAAAATTTTCGGGGAAAATGAATGCTTTTTAAACTAGGGCACATACTTTGTTGTATGGCTTTCTTCCAACATGCCTTCACCTAATATTCAATATGATTGCATACATTTGCCTTTTATGCGAATAAACATATCTTCTAATTCAAAAAGAGATCTGGTCTGAGTTGGGTGAGGGATTTTTTGACGAACAGCCAAAAACAAAAACAGTGATCCATCTATTTGACTTGAGTCCTTCTTGAACAGAATTCTTTCATCATCCGAACAGCAGTTTCAACACGTTTTCTGGAGATAATCCATAAAACGTTGATATAACATCACCATTAGAAATTTATGAAACAGAAATCCATAGCAACCTAAACATTTAAATAATATTCTAATATTTTGGGCAACCTCTCTTGGCTTCAACGTACAACAAATTGATTCGCCAGATTCTACCAAGTTTTTTGCATAAGGTCTATTGAAAATGTTAACGAACTTATCGTAATCCTTATTGTTAGCGCTTTCAAATATCTTTCTCATCGCTTGCCAAGAACTAAACTCTGGCAGTAGCTCTCTTTCGAGCAACAAGTCGTAATCGAGGTTTTGGTGTATTGCTTTAGCACATAACTTGGCAGATTTTATTGCCCATTTGAGACCAAAACCAAAGGCGGGATCGGTAAAGGAACCAGCATTTCCAATAACATATAGATTACCTCTATGGTAGGATGAAAAATCATACCAGCTTATCAAGTCCACCCATTCGTCGAGGACTTTCCACCCTCTTGATACAGCAAGTTCTTTTAGTCTTTCACGGTACACTCTAAACTGTGTCCTTTTCCAAGAGGACGCTGAAATCAATGAAGCTTCACGTTTTGAGAAAGGTATGACGTAAGCATATCCGTGAAACGAAAGATAATTGTCAAGCCAGATTGCCATCCATTCGGGGTCGAAGTCACCCTTTATTGTCAAACCGACTCCTGTCGCATCTTGCTTTGGTATTCTAGACCTAAGACCAGCTTCTTCTGCAATTCTAGAACGATAACCATCGGCGGCGACAATTACGTCGAATTCGTCCTCTAATTGCCTTTTGCTTCTCACCCTTGTTCCATAATGAATAGGAATTGACCTTTCAATGTCTTTTCTTGCTTTAGCCTCGATGCCGTTTTCTCCACCCACCTCGTAGAAGAAACCTACATTTCCCTTAAGAGATGCTACAAAATTTGGAGAACATATCTCAAGCCTTTTCATATTACGACTAGGTTGCAGCTCGGGGACGTTTTCAAGGAAGTGCACGCTTCCTTCCATCTGTCTTGGTCTGGTGGGGCTATCTTTGGGCGTCATCTCAAAGATTTCAACATCATAACCAAGGGTATGTAATGCCTTGGCACATGTCGTCCCTGCTATTCCTGAGCCGACTATAGCTATTCTCGTTAGGTTCTCCTCCAAGCTCACAATCTGCGGTAACGCTTCATATTAAGTCCTTGAAAATAAAAGGTTTATTTTTTTGTCATTTTTCTCTCTGGCTAATCATTGATAAGCCTATTCCAGGCTTCTTCTTGGTGTTTTTTGGTTGAAAACGCCTCTTTCTGTGTAAAATGGAAAAATAGGCTTATTTTTTGCACGGAAAACGAATGTTTTTATAACTCAAAACATATTTTTCTGGTATGGATATCATCTTTCAGTTCAATCAAAATTGGTATGTTTTATTTTTCGCTTTCTTGTTATCATGGTTAATCATATTAATTGGTAGAAAAAACTATGGGAATAGAAAGGAAGCTAAAGAACAGCTTTGTTTGGCTTTAGGCGGTTTAATTACCCTATTACTTATGGAAGTCTTTGCTACATCTACGAACCTATGGCATTACACCCATGGAAATTGGCCAATAATTTTGTGGCCAACATATTTCGTGGCAATATTATTTGGGTATCAATTGTTAAGGTTCGTCGAAGGACTCTTCTCATAACCGTCTTCGAGTTTACACGATTGTGTTTGCCCTAAGCAAAAATTTGCATAGATTTGCAGAAAGTTAAGAAAGAAGGAAGTTTTGTGGGAGACACATCGTTTGCTCTAGGATTCAAATAAAAGATACGAATATCCAATTTGTTGCTTGAAGTCTATTCAGGACTTCAGTTTATTGTTTGTAAAGGTAAAGAGACATAGTAAAATATTTTAGTGCAGACGGGAAACATTACAGCGAGGAAATTTAAATGCCAACAGCATTTGTGCTAATAAACACTGAGATAGGTTCAGAAGCAAATGTGCTAGGAACATTGAAGAAAGTTGAGGGAGTTGATGAAGCCTTCGCTGTTTACGGAGTCTACGACATAATTGCCAGGGTTAAAGCAGACACTATGGATAAGCTTAAGGAAATCGTAACTTGGCGTATCAGAAGGCTCGACAAAGTTAGGTCAACATTGACAATGATAGTAGTAGAAGGATCAAAATAGCACACAATTCCTCTTTTTATTTTGCAAGTAACCTTTTAACATTCCACTTTAATCTTCTAACTCAAAAGGGAACGTGCCGCCATAAATGACCATAAAAACAATGCATATTGGACTGGATGACACTGATTCGCCGAGAAAGGGATGCACCACATACGTTGCTGCTCTTCTGGTGGAAAAACTGCGGAGATTGGGAGCCGAATTCATTGACTACCCAAACCTGGTTAGGCTGAATCCGAACGTGCCGTGGAAAACTAGGGGGAACGGGGCACTATGTTTGAGAATGAAACATAACGAGAGTGATGAAGATGAAATCAAAGAAACGGTCATAGGAACAGTAGAAGAACATGCGGATTTCGATTATGAAGGCACAGACCCAGGTGTAGTCTTATTTGAAGGAACGCGAATTCCGAAGGAAGTAAAAACTTTCTCAAAAAATGCAATCACCGGAATTGTGAATCTTGATGATGCCTTGAAGCTTTTGAAGAGGTTTAAGGCTGAGGTTGTTGGTTTTAAGAAATGTCGAGGAATCATAGGCGCTTTGGCAGCTGTTGGCGAAACTCTTCAAGGCGACTACACTTTTGAAATCCTTTCGTATCGCGTTCCAGAAAATTATGGTTTGAAAAGAAGAGT
>JAOZHM010000072.1 GCA_026014845.1 Candidatus Bathyarchaeota archaeon | reverse complement strand
CTCTAAGAAGGCTGGAAAGAAGGAAAATAGTAAGAATCTTAAGCGTGCAAATCTGAACTTTTGGTGAAGCAAGGCTTTCTAAGATTTTTCAGCAAGCTTCTTTGCGTTTCCAATCCATTTTGCAGTGATTTTCGGGGAAATCTTCAATTCACTAGCTAATTCCTTGGCTGAAGCCTTAGCCAACTCTTCTATACTGTTGATGCCTAAGCCTTTGAGTTGCTCCGCCCGTTTTTCTCCTATGCCTTTAACCTCTGTAAGCGGCGCCACCGTAGGTGCAGCCTCTGTTACAGTTTCTTCTTTCGTAATCGTTGCTGGGGTGGTTGGAGCTGGAGTGGGTAGCGGCTCAATTTCTGTGATTTTTGGTCTTTGGGAATAGCCTAGTCCAATGAAGAGGAGCCCTAGAACAGCCGTTGTTACAACCCACAGATTTCTTTCGGACTCTGCTTCTTTTAGCATAAAAGCAGCTGTTGCTGTTAAGATGAAGAATATTATTGCCACCGTGTAGAGAGCATAATCTGAACGCATATTGTTTTTCTCCTTAACTCCATCTATTGTTCTATGGAAGAGTTTAAATAATTTTCTGAACTTTTTCTGACAAAAACGCGGAAATTTGGCATTTTTGCGGTTATTCCCCATCGATCTGATTATTTCTTTAGCAGTTCTTCCTCTGGCGGCGGCTGCTTTACCAGCCCTTCCTTCATCAACAGTTTTACGGATTCTCTGGCGTTTTTTATTATTGCCACAGCCCTTTCGTATAACTCTTGTCTGCTTGGTTTCATTCTTGCCACGCCCTGCTCTATAGATTTTAATGCGCATGCCACTGCTTCACGTGGATAGACCTCCCATTCCTCCATTCTCGGTAGAATGTCGTTCTCATTCATTCCCCTTTCTTCTGCAAATTTCGCTAGTTCTTGGGCTGCTGCTATACACATGTCGTCTGTCACGGTTTTTGCTCTAACATCTAAGACACCACGAAAGATTGCTGGAAACCCCAGACTGTTATTAACTTGGTTTGGAAAGTCGCTTCTGCCTGTAGCTATAATGCGAGCTCCAGCTTCTTTTGCCTCCCATGGCCATATTTCTGGAATTGGGTTTGCACAAGCAAATACTATGGAGTCGTCTGCCATCGTGGCTACCCATTCTTTCCGTATCATGCCTGGTCCTGGCTTGGATGCTGCTACTACCGCGTCTACGCCTTTGAAGGCTTCTGCTATAGTGCCCGTTCTTCCTTCAGCGTTTGTTTTTTGAGCTAGGTCATATTTCCACGGATTTTCTTCTTTTTTTATGTCTGTTCTGCCCGGATGTAGTATGCCTTTTGAATCAACCATTATCATGTTGCCTGGTTTTATTCCCCATCTTATTAGGACGTAGGCTGTTCTTGTGTTTGCTCCACCGACACCTACTAGGGTTATTAGGCTTTCCTTCGGGTTTTTGCCGACTAATTTGAAAGCGTTGATCAAACCTGCCAATATTACCGTGGCTGTTCCTTGCTGGTCGTCGTGCCAGACTGGAATCCCCAATTTCTCTCTTGTTTTTTCCAGCACATGGAAGCATTTTGGTTTGGCTATGTCTTCTAGGTTTATTCCTCCGAAGGACGGTTCAATGAGTTCGCATGTTCTGATTATTTCTTCAGGGTCTTTTGTTTTTAGGCATATTGGGAAAGCGTCAACTCCGCCTAAATATTTGAATAGTAGGGCTTTTCCTTCCATTACTGGCATGGCTGCTTCTGGACCTATGTCTCCTAAGCCTAAAACACGCGTGCCATCTGTTACTACTGCTACGTAGTTCCAGCGATTTGTAAGTTCGAAGGATTTGTCTGGGTCTGCTTGGATTTCTCTGCATGGAGCCGCTACGCCTGGTGTGTACCATATTGCAAAATCATCTGCGCTTTTAACTGAGCATTTCGGCATCGTTTGAACTTTTCCTTCATAAAATCTGTGCAGTGGTGAAGCCAGCTGTGCTGGTTTTTTGGCTTTGGCTAATAACTCTTCTACTGTTGGTTTTCTTTCTTCTTGTGAGCTTGTCATGTTATTTATTCTCCTGTTAACATGGTGAATTGTTATTGTTTGCGCGTACAAGTTTTAAAAGTTGCGATAGAATTTTGGAGAAAACGATGTAGATTGCTAATGGGTAATATAGGAACCGCTTGACTTGTATGAAGTTGAAGTCATAGAAAAAGGGGAAAACAAAGGTTTTCTTGAAACAGGGGAAACGGACGAAACCAATTTTGCATATGGATTTCTAGAACTGGTATAACAACTTCGGCTTAAAGCGATCACTAGAAAAAAGAGCGAAACTGAATAGACCTACAATCTTGCTTAGAAGAAAATAGTTGGAAACTTCTCTTCCAGCAGTTAGATAGCGATTACTATCTTTTTACTCTTGCACTTTGGGCATTCAAACAGTTTTGCTGATAATAGCGCGCGCGCTAAACCCCATACCAAGTGGAGATATCACCCAATCTCCCCCTTTTTTCTAGTATACGCTCGTGTACATTGAGAGTTGCACCGCGCGAATTTGAGCCAAAATTCATATATGATT
>JAOZHM010000071.1 GCA_026014845.1 Candidatus Bathyarchaeota archaeon | reverse complement strand
TTTGACTCCATGTGGGAACTTCAAACTCCACTTCTGGGTTCATATCCTTATCTCTCCTTTAGAACAGATGCAACTCTACCATAGTAATTATTAAGTTTTAAAGGAGTAAAGCTTTTTTTGCTTGAAGTGCGCGCGCGAAAATGTTAAAAACGACTCATCATAATGAGTTCTCGGAGCTGAAAAAATGAAAAGATACAATGTAATCCTGTTGGCTCTGGTGACGCTGCTCACGCTATCAATTGTCAGTTCTGCCAACGCATCCATATCACAACCTAACTGGATAGCACCGCTAGTCAAAAATGAAAACGACAGTTTCTACGGTGCCACTGTAACTGGTTATGAGGCTGGGTCCACTGCCACACTAGTGGTTAACGTCTACAACCACCTGTGGGGGACTGCGGACATGAACGTTTCCACTGTAGGAGTGAGATTCGACTGGGGAGAAAGCTATAATTCAACAGAAGCTAGCATGACCGACCCGTTTCCAATAGCGCGCGCGCTAAGATGACGAGTCACATGTGTTTACGGTAACTTTCACGGTTCCTGTCACGACGAAAGCATCAAACATGGTAACGCACACATATGAAATCTATGCTGAAGATGTGAACGCCACCACAGGACCTAAAAAATTATTGAATAATAACTCACCTTGGTACGGAACCAACTTTGTCATTTTCTCTGGCTCGCAAGCAAACGCCAAAGAATTAAAGCGAGAACTTAACAAATACAGCTGGTATTCCGGCTATTTCTTGACTTCTGAGGCGAAAGAACTGTATATTTTAGCCAACGGTGCCAAAAGTCAAGGCGACGACGCGTATAGGAAAGGCGACTTCAGTGGAGCAAGCGCTTACTACCAAGACGCTCTGGATAACATTGAAAACGCATGGTCTAACGAAACAGGAATTATCTCAGGCTTTGAAACTGCCCTAAAGAATCTGATAGACAGCAGTCATAGCGTACTCAACATGGTTGGACTAGGCTACATCCTCTTCGGAACAGGCTTCGTCTTGATGGGCATAGGAGTCCTAGTCTACTTGGTCAGAAAATCCGGAACCCCCAAAGCCTCATAGTTGGCTCAAATCTTCTCTGTTTTCTATTTTCCCGAAATACACTTATCTCTTGTTTGCGTCTTCCTAGAAGCATGGAGACGGCGATATGATTGAGATAATAGAATGCATACCTAACTTTAGCACATCAGACCCGAAAGTTGTTGAGTTAATCCTTAACGAGATCAAGAGAACTGAAAACGCTTTTCTGCTTGACTACACATTTGACGACTATTACAATAGGCTTGTTGTTTCTTTCGTCGGCAATAAAGAATCAACGCTTAAGGCTGTGTTGAACGCTGCGTTTAAAGCTGTAAAACTCATCGACATGCGAAAACACAAGGGCCAGCATCCACGCCTAGGCGCTGTCGACGTTGTTCCCTTCATACCAATAAAAAATGTTTCGATGGATGGGTGCATTGAACTTGCAGGAAAGTTTGGAGGAGCCCTAGCTGAGAAATGTGGCGTGCCAGTTTATCTTTATGGCGAGGCAGCGACGAAGCCTGAGCGTAAGGATTTGGATTGGATACGTAGGGGCGAATATGAAAAGTTGGCTGAGATGATTGTTAAGCCTGAGCGCAAACCGGATTTTGGTCCGGCTAAGGCTCATCCTGCGGCTGGTGCAACGACAACTGGTGCACGCAAGGTTATGGCTGGCTTCAACGTTAATCTGGGCACGGCTGACTTGAAGATTGCAAAAAAGATTGCTAAGGCTTTACATGCAAAGAAGGGTGGATTTTCAAATGTTAAGGCCATGGCTGCTTCTATTCCAGAGAAAAAAATCACGCAGATCGGCATGAGCATAACCAATTTCGAGGAGACTCCGCTTCACCGTGTTTTCGAACTTCTTAAGGTGGAAGCTGCCCGCTACAACGTGCCCATAGTTGGCTCAGAATTCTGTGGTATGGCTCCGTTAAAGGCGTTGATTGACATAGCTGCCTACTACGTAAAAATTGACAATTTAACTGAAGATCGCGTGTTAGAAATGGCTGTGCAAAACGCGATAGAAAAAGGTGAAAGCAAGAGTAATCGTTAGAGCGTGCGCTATAGAGATGTTTAGAGAAGGGTTACTTCCCCTGTAATTTTGCTCCACACCAGTGGCATTCTGTTAAGTTCATGGCGATGGGTTTTCCGCATTTGTGGCATCTCCATTTTTCATTTTCTTCTTCAAGCCATTCTTCGACTTTACCAGCCTTGATTTTGTTCAGATTCTCCATCAGGCTTTCCCTGTGTTTTAAGCAAGAGTCAGCTATTTCACGGAATTTTTTGCAATCTGGATATTCGTTGCATTCATAGCAGAAATCCATTCCGTTGACTTCTAGGCACTTGACTATTTTGCAGTTTTTGCCCCAGATCTCTTCGAGCTCCCAGCCATTGGTCAATACTGTTTGGCATCCTTCGCATCGAATTTCTTCGGGTTTACAATTGTTTTCTTCAGCGATTTTTTGTCGAAGCTGTTCCGAGTCTTTGTATGCTCTGTAAATTATGCAAGCCCCGCAATAGAGTCCACATCTGCCCACAAGTTTTTTGTGAACCAAGACTATCGCCTTTTTTGGTGTCAGTTTGTCCTAAGAGTTGGGGAGTCAAAAACCTTTATATGCTTTTAGACGCACGCAGTAAAAAAAGGAATGTTTCCACTTAGTTTCATATATTGAAGTATTCTTGTTTTTGTTGATTTCATCTGTCCAAGAGGGAGTATGTGATAAAATGTCCAAAGTCGAAATTGAGCCGCGCGAAGCTTCATGACTATTTCTTCTCAGAGAAGATTTCCTTTGATTCCTCTAGAGATCTTTCCAATCTTTTCTCGCACTCTTTTTGGAGCCACAGCCACCTTCGAAGGTACCATTCATTACTCCGATTTTCCTCTTGTTCTCTCACCCATTTTTCGGATCCGATAGTCTTTCGTCTTCGCAAATTCTCTATAACTGGCAAGTGATGCAGCCAAACAGGGCTATAGCAGAATCTTATAAGCATTGAACAGGGAAATTCCTCGCATTCGCAACAAGCTTTGTTACCTCTTTGTTCAACGCAACACTTGTAAATGTTACACCTTTCATGATGCCCTGAAGCGTCGCAATTTCCGCATTCACAACCGCAACCATGACAACTCTTGTAGACTAAATAGTCTATACAAGCCCCACAGTACAGACCGCAGGGTGCAGCTAGCTTCAGCTCTTCAACTGTTTTCAATCGTCGTATCACCATCCATCCGTACACGCACCTGTACTTGTAGTCATTATTTATGTTTTCTAGTTTTCGCTTGCTCGAAAAGCCGGAAAACCAGATTTAGAGCGCAAGTTACCTTTTATTTTTAATGCGAATTCTAGTCTAACTTCCTTTCTTTCTATGTCTTCGTTAGAGTAAGCAGCAATGTCAAAGCCAATTAGTTCGAATCCATTTTTCAGATAGAAGTTGACTGCTAGAATATTACAACTCTGCGTTTCTACAACCAACATTCTTGTCTTTCTCTCTTTTGAAAGTTTTATAGCGTGATCCACAAGAAGCGTGCCCATTCCCTCGCGACGAAAGCCTTCTTCAACCAAAAGCTCCCAGATACGCATTCGGTTGTTCCACTTTTGAAAGCCCAGTTCTATCCATCCCACTTCTTTGTCTTCCAGTTCAGCGGCAAAAACACGTGGTTCGTTGACAAAATCTTGGAAAAGCCCACCCTCAAACTGTTTCTCTGTCGGCTTTGGCAACGCTTCCAGAACTAACTTGATCTCCCATCGGTCTTTTTTGCGAAGAACAGTTACCGCATAATGTTCTTTAGTAAAGTACTTGAATTTTAGTTTCGAAAAAGACAGCTTTTGCTTGACGAGTTCGATGATTCTGACATTCTTTATGGCATTTTGGTTCAATGGGATTCCCCCATTTTAGAATCGTCTGTTTTGTATTAAGAGTTTCTTGGATTGCAGAATGCGGTAATAGTGAATCTTTTAAGATAAGTACGTCAATTGAGTACAGAGAAAGGTAGTGTTTGGAATGACTGTTTCAATTAAATGGCTAGCTCATGCCGCCTTCCAAATTAAGACTGAAGGAAAAATCATCTACGTTGACCTAGAGAAGTATGGTGAAGTCTCTGAAAAGGCAGACTTGATACTGGTGACGCATTCGCACACTGACCACTGTGATCCATCTAAGATCAAAAAGGTTCGTAAGCCAGACACCGTGATATTTGCTCCTGACGATTGTGTTTCAAAAATTGGTGGAAACGTTAAAACACTTAAACCTGGAGAAGAGACAACGATTAATAACATAAGGATCAAAGCTGTCGAAGCCTACAATTACAAGCGTTTTAGGTCTCCTGGAAACCCTTACCATCCTAAGGGGTATGGGGTTGGCTACTTGATAACGGCTGAGGGCAAGACGATCTATCATGCTGGGGATGCGGACTTTATTCCTGAAATGCGACAGCTTGGGCATGTGAATTTGGCTTTGCTTCCGAGTGGAGGCACGTACACCATGGATAATCCTGAGGCTGCTGAAGCTGCTATAGCGATTAACCCTAAAATTGCGATACCCATGCATCGTTGGGACACTGACCCAGAAGAGTTCAAAAAGAAGGTGGAAACTGAATCGGACATCAAGGTTATGGTGTTGCGGGAAGGCGAAGAATACCAAGTGGTTTAGACATGGTCAGAACTAGAAAGCGGAGCAAGCGGGTTAAAAAGGAAAGCGTAGATCTGCTTATCGTTAATTCTAACGAGCTTATAACGCTGAAAGACGGCAGTGAAAGACCACGCACTGGTCAGCAAATGCAAAGTCTTGGCATAATGCGTAAGGGCTGCTTGGCAGTTAAGGATGGCAGAATAGTTGCTGTTGGCAAAACGTCTGAAATCAGGAAAGAGTTTAGGGCTGAAAATATCATAAGTGCCAGTGGAAAAACCGTTATGCCTGGCTTTGTTGACCCTCATACTCATCTTGTTTTCGCTGGTTCTCGGGAGGATGAGTTTCAAATGAGGGTTGAAGGGGCTTCTTACATGAAGATCCTCGATACTGGTGGCGGAATTTTGAAGACTGTTAAGCAGACTCGAAGGGCTGGTGTTGATAGGCTTGTGGATTTTGGTTTTAAAACCTTGGATGTTATGCTGGAGCACGGCACGACGACCGTTGAAGCTAAAAGCGGTTATGGTTTAACCGTGAAAGACGAGTTAAAAATTTTAAGGGTTATTAAGCGTTTGAATCAGATGCACGCAGTTGATGTTGTTCCAACCTTTTTAGGTACCCATGCTGTTCCGCCTGAATATAGAAACAACCCGCGGGAATATGTCGACTTGGTTGTTAAGGACATGATTCCACGGGTGGCTGCGAAAGGGCTTGCAGAGTTTTGTGATGTTTTCTGTGAGAGAGGCGCTTTTAGTTTAGAGCAGTCTAGACGTGTTTTGGTTGCTGGTAAGAATTATGGCTTGAAGCTTAAGGTTCATGCTGATGAGATGAGTATGTTAGGTGGAACTGAACTGGCTGCTGGTGTAGGGGCTGTTTCTGCTGAGCATTTGCTTTTCTCTTCTGACGCGGGCATTAAGGCTATGGCTAAAAAAGGCGTGATTGCGGTTTTACTTCCTGTAGCAGCCTTCTGTTTGATGACTGGGCGATACGCGGATGCTAGAAAAATGATTAGTTTTAGTGTTCCTGTGGCTTTGGGAACTGATTTTAATCCGAGCTGCTGGGTTGAGAATCAACAATTGGTTATTGCCTTTGCTTGTCACTTTATGAAGTTGACGCCCGCTGAGGCCATAACAGCAGCTACGATCAACGCTGCTCACGCAATAGGTAGAGCAGGCGAGGTTGGTAGTTTAGAGGTTGGCAAAAAGGCTGATGTTATTATTTTGGATGTACCTAATCACAAGTTTCTTGGTCACCGCTTCGGCGTGAATTTAGTTGACAAGGTTGTAAAAAGCGGAAGATTAGTTGTTGACAAAGAAGCCAGTACAATCAAAACTGTTGGATTTTTTTAGAAAAGAATTATAATGTATCTATACCATTCTGGTTTATGGTGAAACTGCATTGTTTAAGATTGAGAAGCCCATTAAATGTTTGACTGGCCCTGAGCTACATTGTAAGAACTGGCAGATTGAAGGCATTTTACGCATGCTGTTTAACGTTGTTGACCCTGAAGTGGCTAAAGACCCTGAAAAGCTTATTGTTTATGGTGGGACTGGACGGGCTGCACGGAGCTGGGAGTGTTTTGAACGGATTGTTGAGACTTTAACGGAGCTTGAGCTTGACGAGACTATGCTTGTTCAGAGCGGTAAACCTGTTGCTGTTTTTAGGACGCATGAGTGGGCGCCAAGGGCCTTAATTGTTAACAGTATGCTTGTTCCGAAATGGGCTACTTGGGATTACTTTTACGAGTTAGAGCAAAAAGGCTTAATCATGTTTGGGCAGATGACTGCTGGTTCATGGGCGTATATTGGTACGCAGGGTATATTGCAGGGCACTTATGAAACGCTTGCTGCTGTTGCGAAAGAGCATTTCGGCGGAAGTTTGCGTGGAAGGCTTGTTTTGACTGCTGGTTTAGGTGAGATGGGTGGTGCTCAGCCTTTGGCTGTTACCATGAATGATGGTGTTGCTTTGGTTGTTGAAGTTGACAGGCGTATGATTGAGCGCCGCATAAAGCATGGTTATTTGGAAATATGGACTGATGATTTTGACGAAGGTATAAAATTGGCTTTGGAAGCTAAGCGTGACGGTGTTCCAAAAAGTGTTGGTTTGTTAGGTAACGCTGCTGAAGTGCATCCCGAACTTTTAAGGCGAAACGTGATTCCTGACGTTTTGACTGACCAGACCGCTGCACATGATCCGTTGAATGGTTATTACCCGGCTCGTTTGTCTAAGGAGGAGGCGGACGAGCTTAGAAAGAATGATTCGAAAGAGTATATTCGTCGTGCAAGCAAGAGCATGCGTGTTCAAGTTGAAGCCATGGTTGGAATGATGAGGAAAGGCGCCATAACTTTTGAGTATGGTAACAACCTGCGTCAGCAGGCCTATAATGCTGGATTTAAAGAGGCTTTTGCTTATCGAGGTTTCGTTCCAGAGTATATTAGGCCAATGTTTTGTGAGGGGCGTGGGCCTTTCCGTTGGACTTCGCTTGTGGGCAACAGGGAAGACATTTACACGCTTGACGATGTGATTTTGAAGGAGTTTGCTTATAATAAGGAGTTGTGTCGTTGGATACGGAAAGCTAAGGAGCAGGTGAAGTTTCAGGGTTTGCCCGCGCGGGTTTGTTGGCTTGGTTTTGGTGAGAGGGCGCGTTTTGGTAAGTTGATTAATGATATGGTTGCTGATGGTGGGGTTAGTGGGCCTGTTTGGATTGGGCGTGATCATTTGGATGGTGGTAGTGTTGCTTCTCCTAACCGGGAGACTGAGAGTATGAAGGATGGAAGCGATGCGATTGCGGATTGGCCTATTCTTAATGCGTTGTTGAATGCTGTTGGTGGGGCTACTTGGGTTTCTGTTCATCACGGCGGAGGCGTGGGCATAGGCTATAGTATTCATGCTGGCATGTGTTTGGTGGCTGATGGCACAAAAGAAGCGGAAAAACGTCTAGTAACTGTGTTGACAACAGATCCGGGGACGGCAATAGTGAGACATGCGGATGCAGGATACGAAAAAGCACAAAAAATGGCAAAAGAGAAGAGCGTGAAAATGCCAATGTTAATGTAGTGTTCTTTATGGATCATATAGGTGCATGCGGTATATGCCATGATATTTGCGAACTTCATGAGAAGTTGGGATGCGTTTGCAGTTCAGGGGTTCAGGAGACAGCTAAAGCGAAAGTGTTTTCAAGCCTGCACAAAACTTTCAAGGAACCGATGCGATAATGAGAACTGTGATAGTTATGCCTTTATTTATGGTGAAGAGGGAATCCTTTGACTTGTACAGATTTGGCAAAAGAGATGTCGAATTGAGAGCGGTTAAGCGTCAATGGAAAAACAGCAAGCCCGGGGACATAGCGACTATTCAGTGTGGAAGAGATATTTTCAGAAAGAGAATCACAAAGATTCATAGAGGAACACTGGCTAGAATATTTCTTAAGGTAGATTATAAGCGAGTGTTTCCTGAAGCTTCAACTGTGTTTGAAGCCGTTACGGGAGCCAAAAAACTTTATCCAGACGCAGAGGAGTTCATGGCTTTTGAGGTTGAAGATATTATTTAGTTCGTGTGAATATCAAGCAAACAGTACCTATAAGATTCTGTTTCCAGTTCTTACCACCTTTCAGGTGAAAAAATAGGGAACTCACTTGGTGTATGTTTCCACGAATTTTCTTATTGTTCTGTCGTAAGTTTTTTCCACTTGCTGTGGGAATAGGCATCCTGGCAGTTCGCCTCTCTCCCTATGAGAACGAATACACTCACAGCATTTCCCACGCAAGTCGCAACTAACATAAGTACATGTGCAATCCTGCAAGTTTACTTGAATATTCGGACAATCCTTCTGCTCGACCATCTTTCTAAACCTTCGCCAACTTCCTAATCACCAAAACGACTATTAAAACTATGACAAACCAGAACAAGAACAACGCGCCAAATCCATCCTAACCACTTATACCACAACTCACAATCGAACAACTCAAGATCTTACCCTGAATAAAACACGGTTTCCACTATACACTCTATATATAAGGGGGGTCTACACTCTCCAGCACGATAGGCAAATCCTCACTTGGAGAATGCACAAATT
>JAOZHM010000070.1 GCA_026014845.1 Candidatus Bathyarchaeota archaeon | reverse complement strand
TGTGATGCAAGAAGGTGTTGAAATGGCAACTCCTCAAGACGACTATTTTCATGTTTTCGACCTTCTCCACCAACATCACAAATTGTTTCAAGAGTGCATCCCACTTATAGCAAGTGAAAACGTTCCCAGTCCTGCAGTACGGGAAACTCTTACAACGGACTTCGGAAACCGCTATGCTGAGGGATGGCCTGGAGAACGTGTTTATGCTGGGTGCCGCTTCATAGACCAGGTGGAGTTCAAATGCATTGAACTCATGAAGAAGCTTTTCAACGTGGAGTTTGTAGACGTTAGACCTATTTCAGGCGTTGTTGCGAACTTGGTTGTTTACACGGCTTTTACAGAACCAGGCGACGTTATGATGGCTCTGTCGATTCCGGCTGGTGGACACATCACAATGGGCAAGAAGAAGCTTGGGGGCACGGCAGGTGTAGTGCATGGTTTAGTAGTTGAATATTTACCGTTAGATTATAAGGAATTAACCATTGATGTGGACAGGGCGAAAAGCAGGATTCAAAAGCTCGTAGCAGAGGGCAGATCGCCTAAGCTTGTCATGTTTGGCGCAAGTGTTTTCCCGTTTCCTCATCCAGTCAAGGAGTTAGCTGACACCATTCACTCGGTTGGCGCAACCGTAGGGTACGACGCTGCTCATGTGGCTGGATTGATTGGTGGAGGACAGTTTCAAGATCCGATTAGAGAGGGAGCCGATGTTGTCACCTTAAGCACGCACAAAACATTCTTTGGACCTCAACATGGTGGAGTCTTGTCATGGGAGAAAAATGCGGATAAGATAAAACGGGCTGCGTTCCCCGGAATGTTGAGCAACCATCATTTACATGCTGTTGCAGGCGTCACAGTTGCCTGTGCGGAATTGCTTGAGTTCGGAAAGGAATATGCAAGTCAGATAGTGAAAAATGCTAAAGCCTTGGCTCAAGCACTTTATGAAGAAGGGTTTAATGTTTTGGCAGAGCATAAAGGGTTTACACAGTCTCACGTGATGCTAATAGATATAACAAAACAGGGCGACGGGGGCACGATCGAAGAAACTTTGGAAAAGGCAAACGTGATAATTAACAGAAACTTGCTGCCATGGGACATTAAGGAGGGAAGGCACTTCATGCATCCAGGCGGCATAAGACTCGGCGTGTCTGAGATTACGAGGCTTGGGATGAAAGAGTCTGAAATGACTGAAGTAGCGGAATTCATTAAACGCGTAATAATGGACAAAGAACCGCCAGATAAAGTGAAAGCAGACGTAATAGCATTTAGAAAAGAGTACCAAAGAGTGCATTATTGCTTTGAGAACGCGACAGAAGCATACAAATACGTAAAAATCCGCTAACGCTCTTTTCCAGTGGCTAAGATTGAACGTTTTAAGAAGGAACAGATGGACCTTCTATTTGGTTTCGAGATTTTCTTAGGTTACATGCCTGTGTTCTGTTAGTATTTGAATTTGCATCCGAAGATTTCAGGTCCTGATTTCCAAGGATGATTGGAGAAGTCGATGAAAAATGACAAAGTCATTCTTTCACCTGCATTAGAAGTTTGGATTGTTGTTTATTTTAAATATTGCTTATACGTTTTCAGAGAACATGGGTGGAGTATGTGCGTATACGTGAATTTCAGGAGATGATGCAGAGTATATATTTTCATAGAGATTCTAAACGCGGTATAGAAGGAACATTTGATTGGCTTGTGGACGAGGTGAAAGAACTGGGGGAAGCATTGAAGACAGATGACAAGAAAGCTTTGGAAAACGAGTTTGCAGACGTCATAGCATGGTTGGCTTCGCTTGCAAACGTCACGGACGTAGACCTTGAAAATGCAGCGTTAAACAAGTATGATAATAAATGTCCAAAGTGTGGACATTCACCCTGCCAATGCACGTTTAAACGCTCACCGAGAAACGTTTAATCCTCAAAAACGTTTTATAACTTAGAGTGCTATCGGATTTCGGGAGACGCGTTTGAACAAGCGTAAGCTTATCATTCTTTCTTTTTCCCTTGTCTGTCTTGCCTTAATAGCTGGAGGAGTTTTGTATTGGTACTCTGAACAGTGGGCGGAGCAGAGACTGAAAGAATACATCGGCAGGCTCGAAGATTTAGACTTTACCACCGAGGAACATTCTCTAGCAGATTTTCAAGTAGACGCCGTATTAAGAATACATTATTTTAGCGATTTCCATAGTTACGCAGAACAAAAAGGTATAAGCCACATGTACTTTGATAGGGCAATACACGCGCTCTATTTTCTACATCCTTCCACAGAAGACGAAACAGTGGCAGAAGTCTTCTATTACGAATGAAAGCTCAAACCTATCATACAGCACATGAGACCTTTGTGGGCACATTTATTTTACGATTTCTACTTGTGGCTTCAAATCAAGTGCTCTTGAGGCATACGTTTTTAAGGGCGCCTGTATAAGTGATTTTTCGGTGTTTCCTTAAATGTACGAAATCCTCGCCTTAGTAGTTCTCATAATAATTATAATTATAGTATCCATCGTAGCGTCTTCGATCAAAATCGTGAGAGAATATGAGAGAGCAGTTATTTTTCGTTTAGGTCGACTAGTCGGTGCCAAGGGTCCCGGATTGATTTTACTTATACCGGGAATCGACAGACCACGCGTTGTGGATTTAAGAACCATTACATATGATGCACGCATGATAAAAATAATCACAAGAGATAACATACGATGCGATGTAGACTCGTTCGTGTACTATCGAGTGGTCGATCCCATAAAGGCGGTCTGCGAGGTAGAGAATTACGTTCACGCCACCCAAACGTTAGCAAAGACCGTGTTACGGGATGTTTTGGGCCACGCGGAGCTTGACGATCTGCTGACGAAAACAGTAGAGTTCACAAAGGAAATTCAAGAGGAAATAGATGAAATGACCGACCCATGGGGAATAAAAGTAAGCGCGGTAGCCATCAGCGACGTCCTACTTCCTGTGGAAATGCAGAGGGCAATTGCAAAACAAGCAGAAGCTGAAAGGGAGAAAAGAGCCAGGATCATCGTGGCTGAGGGAGAATATATCGCAGCAGAGAAGATGGCGCAAGCCGCAGAAGTCTACGAGAAAAGCCCGATCACATTAAAGCTGCGAGAGCTCCAAACACTGACAGACATTGC
>JAOZHM010000069.1 GCA_026014845.1 Candidatus Bathyarchaeota archaeon | reverse complement strand
GCCTTGCAACGACTATCCATGTATTTCCTAGAACAATGCGGCAGAAAAAGCGCTCTCTTTCTTGTCTGCACAAACCTATCCCTTTCTAAAAGATTTCTAGCCTGTATTTCCACAAAATCTTCAAGAAGAAGAACGGCGTCGGAAAAGTTGAGGCCCGTCGCCTCTTGGATCTTAAACCTTCTTATAACTTCATGAACAGTTCTACTGACTTTTTTATGCATACCTTTTTGATAACTAGCTTTGGCAATTTCTTTAAAGAAGAAACGCGGAATCTTTGAAAGGTCAAAGGTGAATTTATATGGCATAACTACTAATAAACAAAACAAACCTTTAAAATTAACTATTGCAATATTAAGACGCATCAAAACTTAAGAGGGGCTTCAGTTTGGGTTTACTTGACAGATTTAAAAGAAAAGAGAAAGAACAAAAAATACAAGTTGAATCAGAAAAATCGCTGACAGAACTTGAACAAATTTGCGGACGAGACCAAGAAACCTATGAAGCGTTGTCTAACACGATGTTTCTTGACCCTACAAAAATCGATGTTTCAATAGGTACTGCTGCTAAAGAGGCAAAAAAACGTGAAAAAGCCAAGGATCTTGTAAGGGCAAGGATGTGGTATGAAATAGCCGGAGGCTTAGCGATTTACGAAGGAGATGCAAAAAAGGTTATAGAATACTTTAGCAAAAGTGAGAAAATTTCACCAGAGACAAAGTATCATATTTTGAAAAACCCGAAAAAAGCGGTAGCCAAGGCTCAAGAGTATTACAAGAAATACTTGAAAGACTAAATTTTAGGTCTGAAATAGGCATAGTAGGTTAACTGCTATTTATTTTTCTGCTTCTTCTGTGTAACCTAGAAGGTCCCTTAAGGATGTCACTTCCTCCCGCAACATGCTTACTTCACCTTCAAGCGCGCTAACCTTTGATTCTGCCATTTTCTTCAATTTTTCAATTTCAATCATCAAATTTGCACGTTCTGTCTCCAAGGTTTTTATTTTTCCACGAAGATTCTTGAGAGTCTGCATAAGTTCCCCCTTTATACCTTTAATTCTCTTAACCATATTTTTAACACTTACTGTTTCCTCAGCTTTGGTTTCGGCTGTCACAGCTGCTCTAAACCTAGCTTGGCAATTCGGACATTCAAATATTCCCATAACAAGTTTGCTTTCTTCGCCTCTTCTCGCCGCTCTTCGAGAAGGAATAGACCATGTCTTAACTGGGGTAATTACTTCTGTTCCACACTTTGGACATTCAACCAAATTATAGCCCCTTCTATAATTATCACCATAGAGTCTAAAATGTGTTTTGCAACGCCTACGGTTCAAGGGCAAATTATTAATTGTGAGTATAACAGAAATTAGTGCAGGTGAAGAGTTGTGCAAGTTGTCGAGATGAAAACCAAACTCGAGGAAAAAATAAACACTTTAGAAAAGGAGAAAAGCACGCTTTTGGAGGAGAAGAAGAAGCTTGAAGATGTTGTAGAATTAACCGAAAGAGCAAAGGAGCTAGAAGGCGAAGTTAATAAATTGAGAGATGACATTAAAGCCTTAAAGGATAGAATTCCGCAAGAATTTCTTCAACAACTTGGAGACGTCACATCAGCACGATTGAACGAAGAAAATAAGCCGGTCGAAGAACGCTCTAGTTACGAGGATGAAGGTCTTCTTTAAAACCGCTTGCCAAAGTGAAAAAACGAAAAATCCAGAAAAATTGGGGATTTTAGAGGCTTATCTGGAACATCAGACGTTCTACGAGTTCCTTGTAACGGTTTCGGATAGTAACTTCAGTTACCTGTGCTATTTCAGCTATCTCTCTTTGCGTTTTCCTCTCACCAGTCAACACAGAAGCTATATAGCTCGCAGCTGCCGCTATACCTGTGGGACCACGACCCGAAGTTAGCTTTAACTCTTTTGCGGTTGCCAAAATTTTATGCGCTATTTCCTCAACTTTCCCCTGCATTGTTAACTGATTTGAAAATTTTGTTATGTACTGGCTTGGCTTTACAGGTGGAACGAAATAGTCAAGTTCTTTGACTAAGAAACGATAGCTGCGACCAACCTCTTTTTTGTTTACATTCGACGCTTGGGCAATTTCTTCCAAAGTTCTGGCTAGCTTGCATTGCCTACAAGCCAAATAGACTGCTGCGGCGGTTACGCCCTGAATTGATCTCCCACGTATCAACCGTTCCTTAACGGCTTTTCGATAGATAACCGAAGCTGTCTCGAGGATATTCTTAGGAAGGTTTAGGTTGTTGGCGATTTTTGTGATTTCAGATAATGCAAAGGCGAGGTTGCGTTCCGTGGCATCTGAAACCCTTATGCGGCGTTGCCACTTCCTGAGACGGTAGACTTGCGCCTTCTGCCCAGGCGACAGACTTTTTCCATAAACATCGCGGTCATGCCAATCAATCATTGTGGATAAGCCTTTATCGTGAATTGTATAAGTTAATGGAGCACCAACCCTTGTCCGTTTCGCCCTCTGCTCATTGGTAAAAGCTCTCCATTCTGGCCCCCTGTCAGCTATTTTTGCGGTTATCACGAAGCCGCAGTCCATACAAACCACTTCGGCACACTCATAATCACGCATAAATCTTGTACTGCCACATTCTGGACAGCGTTGAATCTTCTCAGGTTCCAATTGAGAGCTTAACAAAGGGTCAGAATTCTCATCTTTTTTCTCGTCGCCCATTCATATTTTCCCCTTTCTGCTCTTTGAGGGAAGTACATACAACATTTTATCCGTCAATTTGTCGATTTCTTGAATCCTGGGTTTTATCGATGTGTAGGGCGAAGAGACTGGACCAAATATATCAAGGATCTTCCCAATGGGTTTTAGGTTCTCATTCACAACCGTATCGCCAATTTTTGGCAGGTTCTCAATTGTTATTATTATGTTCCGACTTTGACTCACGTGGAGGACTCGGCCTAGTCTCTGCAAAATTTCAGATTCCCCTCAAAAGCAAACGGTTAAACAAAACATTTTATTTAAACCTTTCTACAAGGATATTTGTGACAGAAGCTTTTCCTTCGGTTTTAGTCGAAAGCTTCATAAATAAGAAATGTTGATAAGACTCTGCATTTGAAGGGTGAGGCTTATGTCCAAACCGTTTTACGTAAAATTTGAGGTTCCGAAAGAAGTTGCAGATGCGGCCCATGAAGCCCTGCAAATAGCCGCAAAAACAGGTGTGGTTAGGAAAGGCACAAATGAAACGACAAAGGCTATTGAAAGAGCTCAAGCAAAACTTGTGGTAATAGCTGAAGATGTTGACCCACCTGAAGTTGTAGCTCATTTGCCACTGCTGTGTGAAGAGAGAAAAATTCCATACATATTTGTTCCGAGTAAGCAAAAAATAGGCGACGCTATAGGCATCGATGTCCCTGCAGCCGCAGCTAGCATAGTTAAAGAAGGCGAGGCTAAAGGACTAGTTAAGGAGATAATTGCAAGAGTTGAAGGGCTGAAAAGAGGAGCTAGTTAATGAGCAGAGAAGAAAAAAAAGTTGTAGCAGAGCTCACAACAGCAGAGGTCATCCAAATCATTGGACGTACAAGCGTGACTGGCGAGATTACACAGGTCAGGGTGCGCATCCTAGAAGGAAAGGATAGGGGACGTATCATAACTCGTAACGTGAAAGGGCCAGTGCGGGTTGAAGACGTTTTAATGCTGAGGGAGACTGAAAGGGAAGCAAAGAAAATCTCTAGAAGATGATATGGAATCCCAGAGTGTTTGGAGGAATTGTCTTTGCCGAAGCCTAGGAAATGTTCTTTTTGCGGCAACATGTTTCCACTGGGCACTGGGATGATGTACGTTAAAAATGATGGCTCAATTTTATGGTTTTGTTCAAGTAAATGCAGAAAGAGCTCTCTAAAACTCAGGAGGGATGCTCGTAAACTTAAATGGACAACGTATTTCGGCAAAGAAGAAAAAGGTAAAGCATAACACGTCTAAACTAGGCGTGAGAGAACAGAAAGAAGCATTAAACTTTGCCCATGATCAACGAATTTGCTGAAATTTGGGCAAGTAGGACAATTCAAACAGCACTATTTTAGTGCAGTGGGTCATTTCTGTTTTATGTTTGGATATTTTTCTCTTATCTTGACATCAGCTATTTTAGCAATCATCGCATTGGAGATTAGCACATGTTTGACTCCTAGGAGATCAGCCAAGTCCGCTGATTTCTGATCTTGAGTCACTAGCAACAAGTTGTTATTCTTTGCATATTCCACGATGCCCTTGTCTTTCGCCCCTTGCAACCCTACACCTTGGGCAGTCAACACATCCCATCCAAGAATTTCAAAATACTCTTTCAAGCCTGCGTACATTTCATCAAGTAGAAGCTTCAACAAAACTACCTCATTTCACTATTTTTTCCATAAAGGTTTGTTGTAGATGCATGAGAAGTAAACTGCCATCTCTTGGGCATTCCTTGTTGAAACGGCTTATTAAGAATTTGAGTAAGGGGTTGACGGTTACTGAGAACAAAGCATTCTCGATAGTGTCGATTTGCATGTTCAGATCACTTTTATTAATATGCATGTCCAAGTATTAATTATTATAATTTTTCTGTCCAAGTAAACTGATCTGCGTTTATGCATCGTTTTTTGACATGTATCAGGCATTGAAAGAACTGATTTATTAAGATATGCGACAATGTATCTCTAGAGGGACATAAACAATGGGTGCACGAAATAAGAAGAAGTTGAAAAGGCTTAATCTGCTAGAAATATCCAACCACGAAAGAATTCAGTTAATTAAAGAAGTTAGAGAAAAACTTCGACAAAAAACTGTAGAAGCGAAACTGTGGCAATCATTACTTGAAGCTGAAAGCGTGACAATCAACGGGGATGTTGTGTACAAATCTAATCAGCCGTTACACGGTCTTAAACTCTAAGAAGCAATTTGGAAACACGGATGAACTCCATTTTCTTCACCCTCTTGAACACTTGCGAAACGTTCTTGGAGTAAATACAAGATTCCGCCTCACTCATGATAAGCAATTACGCATATTCTTCACTAAAAAATGAGAACATTTCATGTAAGAGAAATCTTTCAAACCTTTTTAAAATACTGTGGTAGCGGGGAGTAGATTTGAACTACTGATTTCTGGGTTATGAGCCCAGCGGGTTAATCCTGGCTACCCCACCCCGCTATTCTATGCTAAAACGCAAGCCTTCTTAAATCTCTTATGAACACTGCTCAGCCTATATATTAGTTTTAAGTGAAACATTTTAGTATTACGCATTACTTATCGACTTCGGTGCTGATTAGATGGATAAACCATATTTCCGTCAAATATTCAATCCCGTTCTTGAAAATCCGATTTTTGTACAGGGTCTTCCAAGCTTTGGCAACGTTGGAAAGATCGCAGCCTATCTTTTGATAAAGTTTTGTAGTGCAAAACCTTTCGCGGAGTTGTATTCACCCTCTTTTCCAGATTATCTTTCAGTTAATTCCAAAGGGATTTGCCGCTTACCAAGGTACGAGTTTTACGCTGCACCCATGGAGAAAAATGATTTTGTGATAATGACCGGCGACACGCAGCCCTCTTTTGACGATGTTGTTGCCCACTATGAGCTGTGCAGTGAAATACTAGACTTTTTGCAAAAATATGATTGCAATTTTATTATCACAATAGGTGGCGTTCCCATGTCAGAAGACAAAGCTCAAGTCTATGTAGCTGCCACTTCGCCTAGACTTGCCGCAGAATTTATGGAAAAAGGAGCCGTAATCTACAGTAAGGGTCGAATTTTGGGAGCCACCGGCTTAATGCTTGGACTTGCAAAGGAACGCGGTCTAGAAGGCTTGTGTCTGTTAGGAACAACAAGTGGTTTCAGTGCAGACCGTGGAGCAGGCTTTTCAGTTTTCAAGTTTTTAATGAAGGCTTTAGGTAACGAAGTGAAGGAAGGGTTATAAGAGAAAACTCTAACTTTAAAAGCGTTATCAAAAAGTGCCGGAACGTGAAAGCATGGCTAAGAAAAAAGCAGAAACATCCGCTAGATTAGATTTGAGTTCAAAATTCTGGAAAACATTACTAACAGTGTTAGCGGCTTTCTTAACGTTTGCTGGACCAACCTACATGGTTTATTTGTTTAGAAACATACTGAAAATTGACTATTTTGTTTCAATAGCTTCTGGAATTGTTCTTTTGGTAGCTGGTTTAGTGCTTATATGGTATCTGATTAGGAAAAAAATTATTTCTTAACAGTCTACGTCTCAAATAGAAATGGGTCTTTGGCAGAAAATTATGTATGATCTAGATAAGATCAGAATCGACGTAGGGAAACTTCTGCAGCCACACAAATAAGGAGGTGGTATTTGAACTGGGCTGGCCTGGCCTAACTGGTCTGGCATCTGATTTGAAAACACGCGAGTTTTTCTTACACAGCACGATAATAAAGGCCGCCCAAATACAACCTCTTTCATGTATAGAGATGTGCACGCTTGGGAGAGAGTAAAGCATATAAGATATATTAGGGGAAATAACAGCTATGCAAGAAAACGATAAGAAAATCGAACAACTGTTAAAGAAGAAAAAGAAGTCAGTCAAAAGAACGACTATAATTCTGGAGGAAGAGGAACGAGAATTTATCGACTCTCTAATTCGAGAGGGCAAAGAACCAGGCATTAAGCCCCTAATTTCTAAGATGCTTGACATTTACAGAAGCATGATGATTTATGATTGGCGTTTCCCCGGAGAATATTATTGTGGTATAAGCCGCATAGCATTCGTAAATGTAGAGTTAATCAACATTCTCATTCAGCACATCCCAGAGGAAAAATGGCGTGAAATCGGAAGGAAAATGGGTGAAGCCGCAAGAATTTCTATGGAAGCAACACTTGGCATTCAAACAGCAAATCGAGAAAAATGGCAAGAAGTTTTTAAACGATTAAGAGTGCAGGGTTTTGGAGACTTTTACTTAAGAGACAAGTATATTCTTGTAAAAGCCCCGTTTATCAGTCACTCCGAAATTTGGGCTGGCTTTTTAGAAGGCTTACTCGACACAGAACTGGATATAAAAACCTCTACTTCACCATTTGTTTTCGAGATTAAGGAAAATGCGGATTTAGCAGCAAGCGAATGAATCATATACCTCGAAGACAAAAACATACACAGAATGGAAGAGATTTAAATGTCGTTGCATGAAGCTATGCTTTACGAAAAATTGGAAGACAGGAAGGTTAGATGCAATCTGTGTGCTAGAAGATGCTTGATAAAAGACGGCGCATTAGGTTTCTGTCTCGTTAGGAAAAATGAAGGGGGAACACTTTTTTCGCTTGTTTATGCAAAGGCGATATCCGCCTGCGCAGACCCAATAGGGAAGAAGCCGCTTTCGCACTTCAATCCGGGAGCTTTGGTCATGTCTATTGCCACTATTGGCTGCAACTTCCGCTGTAAATTCTGTGACAATTGGATGATAAGCCAAGAGAAGAAGATAGCGGGTAGATATTTCCCACCAGAAGAAGTTGTCAAAGCTACAAAAGATAACGGCTGTCAAGGAATAAGCTACACTTACACAGAGCCAACCATATTCTTCGAGTACGCCTACGACACTGCCAAGCTTGCCCACCAATTAGGATTCTTCAACACCTTTGTAACAAATGGTTATATGACTCCGGAAGCAGTAAAAACAATAGCACCTTATTTGGACGCGGCAACGGTAGACTTTAAAGGTGGAGGAGCGCCAGACTTCTACAAAAATTTTTCAGCGGTTCCATCAGTTGAGCCAATCTATGAGTCTTTAAAGGAAATGAAAAAAAACGACATTCACATAGAAATCACAAATTTAGTTGTGCCTAAGAAAGGAAATTCCATTGAGAGGATAAAGGAGCTTGCAGCTTGGACAAAGAATGCACTTGGAAAAGACACGCCTTTTCACTTGTTGCGTTTCCATCCAGACTACCAATTGACAACCATTCCGTCCACGCCAGTCAAAACTTTAGAAAAAGCGTATGCCGCCGTGAAGGAAGCGGGATTAAACTACGTTTATATGGGGAACGTGCCTGAACACCCATATGAAAACACGTACTGTCCAAACTGCAACGAATTACTGATTAAACGTTTCAGCTTTGAAATCGCAAAATGGAATTTAACAAAGGACATGCGTTGCCCAGCATGCGGACAAGAAATCCCAATTAAAGGCAAATTGCATACAAGCGGATACGCTTACCCATACGCCTTGTTTTAATAATTCCTTAGCCCAGATTAGATTGAACTGGTATGTGGAGAATCTTACGCCGAGATGCAGTGAGAGTGCTGAACGATAAAATGGCAAGAAAAAGCCTAGCAAGATACTTCTCCGTCATGCAGGATGAAAAACCAGCGAAGTTTAGGATAGCCAAAAAGCTTCCAGCACAATTCGATGAATACGATTCTATAGGAGAGCTTTGGCAAGAACACGGAAGACTTACACAGAAATTTTACAGAATTGAGAGAGAAATTGATACTCGTCAAGAAAGTCTGCAGAACATGCCAAATCCGGAAAAATCCTATTTAGATTTGAAAATTGAGATTGCAACAAGAATTCTCACGAATTGTCATTTCTGCACTCGAAGATGTGAGATTAACAGATCTAAAGGTGAATTGGGCTACTGTAGGTGCGGAACTGAAATAACGGTTTCAAGCATTTTTGAACACATGGGCGAAGAACCTGAACTAGTTCCTTCCGGCACTATTTTCACAATAGGCTGTACAATGCGTTGCCGCCACTGCCAAAACTGGACGATATCCCAATGGGTAGAGAAGGGTGAAGTTTACAAGCCGGAAGAACTAGCAAGAGAAGTTGAACAGTTACGCATGAACGGGTGCAGAAACGCAAATCTTGTAGGAGGGGAGCCGACGCCGTGGCTGGAACAGTGGCTTGAAACATTCAACCACGTCAACAAAAACATTCCAGTTGTTTGGAACTCTAACAGCTACTATAGTCCGGAAACAGGACGGCTCTTAGCAGGATTCGTTGACGTTTACCTATTAGACTTCAAGTATGGACCAGATGGGTGTGCCGAAAAAATTTCAAACGCCCCAAACTATTGGGGAGCATGCACACGAAACCATTTAGAAGCCAAAAAGTACGGTGAACTAATAATACGCATACTTGTTTTGCCAAGCCATTTGGAATGCTGCGCAAAATCTATCATAAATTGGATGGCTAGAAATCTGGGCACAGACACAAGAGTAAACGTAATGTTTCAGTACAGACCAGAGTGGAAAGCGTATGAAATTCCAGAAATACGCAGAAGACTGACAAGAGACGAAAAGAAAATAGCTATTCAACTGGCTAGAGAAGCGAATCTAACAAATTTCATAACCTGAAATGCATAGTAATAAAATAGGCAAATAAGCGAAAGCTATTTCTCAGGGCACGTTCACTTCTAGAAATAGAAATAGTGATTTAAAATGCCCTATTGCCCAGAATGTGGTGGCGAAATGCAATATATGTTAGCGACTAAACGCTACGTGTGCAAAAGCTGCGGACTATCTGTTACACGTCAAGAACTGATGGAACTGAGACGTAAATTAAGACCTGTATTTGAAAGCGGCGAAGATCAGCGGAAACAACGGAGAAAAGATTACCTAAAATGGTGGCTTAGCAAGAAAAAATAACAATGCACTTAGCGTTTTAAGCAGTAAGTTAGCAAACAGCATAAAAAGGGCAAAACTGGTTTATCTTGTAATGTTTTAACCTTAAAGGTGAAAAAATGAATCAACAAATGGAAATAATCGGCATAGGCAACGAACTGTTAATTGGCAAAACATTGAACACAAACGCCCATTGGCTAGCCAAACGTGCCACCACGTTCGGAATAATGGTGAAACGAATAACAGTTGTAGGCGACGATGTTAGCGAAATTGCAAGCGTTGTGTGTGAAGCTCTGAAGAGGAAACCAAAGTTCATAATAACAACTGGAGGATTAGGTCCAACCTTTGACGACAAAACTTTGGAGGGAATAGCTAAAGCTCTGAACCGTAAATTGGAAGTTGATGAAAAAGCTTTGAAAATGGTCAGAGAGAAATATGAGACTTATTATCGAGAGGGAAAAATGGAAAGGGTTGAGTTAACACCGGCAAGAATAAAGATGGCAAGACTCCCAGAAAAAGCAGAACCACTGCCTAACTCTGTTGGCACGGCTCCCGGCGTGATAATAAATGTGGGAGGAACTTTTTTGATAGCCCTGCCAGGTGTCCCTGCGGAAATGGAAGCCATTTTTGAAGGGTCTGTTGCACATTTGATTAAGAAGGAGACTGGTGGATTTACGTTTTTTGAAACAAGTATATATGCAGACGGCATCATGGAATCGGCTCTAGCTCCTTTAATTGACAAGACAATGCATGACAACCCACATGTTTACATAAAGTCTCATCCAAAGGGTGAGGAGAGAAAACCGCACATAGAAATTCACTTTTCAACAACAGCTGAAAGCTCTAAAACCGCTAAAAATCGTTTAGGAAAGGCGATAATTCAGTTATCAGAACTCGTGCAAAAGGACGACGGAAAAATCAAACCTAAAAAGAAAAAGTAGTTCGTTTTGCCAAAAAGTTTTGTTTGCCAAAGTATCAGGTTCATTTGGTTACGATCAGGGTCAGGCTGGACACTGAGGTGAGACGGTTGAAAATATCTGTGTCCCATCTTTTCTTATGAAACTTGTGAAATTCGGATGTTTCTCTTGTAGCTACCCTTTGTTTATTCATATTCAGCCCTTGCGCCGAGCCAATTTTCAACTCAACTGCTCCGTTCCAGTCCATACACTACCGATAATCCTTATCCAGAATAATAAACGTGAAAATTGCGTGATGGTTCATAAGGGAAATAAATCATGCTTACAATAATTTTTTCAGATCTGTCATGCATCTTAAGCTTTCAGAAACACTCGTGATAGTAACGGTTTTGATCACGTTTTCTTATCTGTTTCCACATTGCCTATCAGAAAACCACAGCGAGTCCTACCAGCTTTTGGACAGTCCAAACGGTTCAATGTATTACAGGCTAAATGTAGTGGTTTCACAGTCGCTTTTTGAATATCACCATGAAAAAAGTCACACGCTTGGTTCAAACCATGATTTTGCCAAGTTCGTTACTCCCTACGCTTTGAAACCCATTGCCGATAGCTTATGGGAAATTTACACAAACGATGAGAATTTCGCAAACGGGGTTCTGATGATCGTGCATCAAATACCCTACGATGCGACTTTGCCTGTGAAATATCCTGTAGAAACAATCGTGGAAAACAAGGGCGACTGCGACCTCTTTTCCTACATCGCATGTTCAATCATGAAAGCTGGTGGGCTTGATGTTGTGCTTCTATACTACGAAAGCGAAGCTCACATGAACGTCGGTGTCCATCTTTCATATACACCGGATGATGTTAGAGGTCAAGCCTACTATGTTACGTGCAATGACATTCAGTATTATGTTGCTGAATGTACGGGAGATAACTGGAAAAATGGTTGGAGAATTGGTGAATGTCCAAATGATTTAAAGCGTGCCTTTCCAGAGGTGATAACCCTTGAAAACTGTGAACAAGAAGTTTCAGGGCAGGTTTGCGCAAGCTATGAAACTTTGGAGTCGTCGGAAATATGGTTAACAATTTCATCCACAAATGTTATTCAAGGAAGCACTATCACACTTTCGGGACAACTCTCACCATCCTTACAAAACAAAACGGTCACTGTTTACACTAAAACAAACAATTTAGCTTGGACCGTTTTAGATACAGTTACAACGGATTCTAATGGACGATTTGCATATGCCTGGAATGCAGAAGTTGCCGGTGTGTGTTATATCCGTGCAAGCTGGTCTGGAGATAACGATTACACTGGTGGTGACAGCCAAATTCAAAGCGTGATGGTTTTATCTACATTCTTCATTTTTCTGTTGGCTATTACTATGGTTTTGGTCTGCGTGGGCACAGTTGTGTTTTTAATGTCAAGACGAAGCCAACAAGAAGTGCAAGAGCCGCAGCCTCCAGAAATTCCTTTATAAGCGAAAAGGCTTTTACGCAAGAACGAGTTTGAGACTAAACAAACATTGTCTTGTTAAGTAGGGAATGATAAAATGTTTATTGTCTTCATTATAGGAACAGCGGGATCTGGAAAGTCTCTACTCACAGCATCCTTCAGTGAATGGCTAAAAATGTCAAAACAGAATGTTACGGTTGTGAATCTGGATCCAGGAGCCTTAAAACTTCCATATTCGCCTGATGTGGACGTTCGAAACTACGTAAATGTGGGAGATTTGATGGAGAAATATGGTTTAGGACCAAATGGTGCTGCGATAATGGCTGCAGATTTAATTGCAGACGAAATTGATGAAATTTCAAAGGAAATTGAAGACTTAAAATCTGACATCGTTTTGGTGGACACCTCTGGGCAGATGGAGTTATTCGCTTTCAGATCAAGCGGACCATACATCGCCAAGGAACTCACGAAGGAACCCAAGGCTATAGTCTATTTGTTTGATGCCGCTTTTTCATTTAACCCGCTCAATTATGTTTCAAACCTTTTCCTTTCAGCAGCTGTCCAGAATCGTTTCCTTGTCCCCCAAGTGCACCTCTTGTCGAAATCCGATTTGCTTCCAAAAGAGGACGTCAACAAAGTTGTGGACTGGTCAGCTAGTCCACGGGCTTTGGAAAATTCAATTGACCAGAAACTTACAGGAACAAGGCGTCTGCTCAGCAGAAACATGATGCGGGCAATTTACCAGCTTGGTTTAAGGTTTTTGCTCGTTCCAGTGTCGGCTAAAACAAACGAGGGAATAATAAATTTCAACACGGCTTTGGAACGGGTTTTGGCTGGAGGAGAAAAATACACGTATTAACCGCAATCGTTAACAAGGGTCCAAGCGGCTGCCAATGCACCGTATTCCGCTTTTATTAGACTATCGGCACCTCCAACAACCATTACGTCGTTCTCTTCAGGCTGAAGAAGCCTAACCATCTGGTTCGCCGCTTTTGGAAAATCCTTGGCAATATTATCGCTTACAGATGGAATGATTAAGCGTTCCGCCCTGAACATTATTGTTGTGGCACCCTTTGCGCCAACCATTATGGCTGCGTCACGTTGCTCCATACCTGATTTAACTTTATGCCCACGGTTCTTGACCAGAATTGCAAAATTGTAGTCTGCAAGCGTGAGCTCGCTCTTTCCAATCCCAACTTTCCTCCCAAAAACCGTTTTGTACTCATTCCAAAGCTTCAGGCCCTTACTTGTGAGGCTGCAGCCTAATTTCGAGGTTGTGATTAACCCGGCATCTTTTAATCGGTTGATCATCGTGCGCATTGCGCCTTCTCCGACTGCTAGTTCTTCGGCGAGTTTGCTACGACCGATTGCCTTCTTGGCTATGAGTTCTATGGCACGTAACATATGGAATACGGAGAATGTTGGAGATGGACCTGGAGCCTTTTCACCCGCGACTTTCTCTAAAATTTGTTTGAACCCGTGAGGCATGAGTTTCACGATCATAAGTTAGGCTAATAGGTTATTATAATTGTTTGTCAGCAAAGAGACACGCATGATTTTGAAGGTTGGCTTAGAAGCTGCTTTTTCTAATGTAGTATTCTTTTACTATACCAGCTGTTAGCGCTATTAAACCTACTGCCAGCAGGTAGATGAGAGGATAAATGAATACTGAAAGCATGGCCTCGTACGTGACTGTTGATGGCAGTTGTGGAGAGAAGAATACTACAATCCACATTATGATGAAGGTTGCAATGCAACCGAGTCCAAGACCCACAGAAAGCCCATGTACGAAACTGCTTTTGTCTTCGCTTTGATTAATTGATATTAAGTTCTGCAGTAAGCCCTTTTTCTCAAGTTCTTGCTTTTGCTCTGTTGGTTCCTCTGCAACCACATATTCCTCTTTTTGTTCTACCCTCTGCTCTTCAGGTACTTCTATCTCATCTTCAACTATGTATGTTTCTTCCCGAACTTGAATATCTTCTTGCGTCTCCTGTTCGTCTTCCATAGTGTTCGCCCTTTTTGTTTTTGTTGTTGGAGTGAATTAATAAAACTATTCAATTCTGGATTCTTATTCTGAATAAGAGTCTACAATCAGAAAAACGGACTATTTTGAAACAAGTTTTGGAGTAAGCCGTTCGATTGCGTTCTTAAGCTTGTTCCATTCATCAAGATTTCTGATGTTAAACTTGTGTTTTCTCTTCCATGTGCCGTCTCGGTTATGCCAAAGATACAAGCCAATTGACCGCTTGCCTAAGGATTCAAAAACAACTATTGCCTCCCACCATTTCTCACTCTTGAAAATTGTAATGTAATCTATGACTTTGTAGAAGTCAGATATGGGCAATTTTTCGCTTGTCTCTTCAGTCATCTTTCAGTCTCCTCATAAAATTAGGAATCTACCATTTTAAGCGTTTTTAATCATTTCTATCTACAAATGCTGGAAAACTCCTTTCGTGATCACGTTAATGCTTGAGCCATCTTTGTTAAAGACCTTAACAGTAGGTTTTGATACTAGAAAGTCCATGTGATTCTTAGAAGGGTTTTTTCCGCCAGGCATGTCTGAATTGTTGCCAAAGGCTATATGGATTGTATTCAGCATTTTTTCGGCTTCTATGAACCCTTCAACAAATCTTGCTTTAGAGTTTATTCCAAAAGCAAATTCACCCACAACATTTGACCACTCGTCAGTGTTTAACGAACCTTTAGCCCTCCTCAAGACTTCTGTGTCTGCAGAAGAAACGTCTTGAACTTTACCGTTTTTGACTGCTATTTCCACTGGAGTTTTTATAGGCCCTATTCCGCCTATAGCCATGTCGCACACTAATCTGCCTTCAAGGGAACTTTCTACTGGAGCAACTATCACTTCGCCTGTTGGAAGGTTCATCCACTTCATTGTCTTCCAATCTATCTTCGTGTCTGTAAAGAAGGACCTTCCTTCCACACTTAATGAAACGTTTGTTCCAGCAGAATTCATAACTTCAACTCTAACTGCTTTGCTCAACTTTTCAATCAGTTTGTCCGCGAAGGCTTGCATCTGCTTATGTTCTTCAGTGGTTAATGCTAAAGCTCCTTCAGTCAACATGTCCAATGTAACGCCCGGACAATGTCCCAAACGTGCCTTAAGGTCTTTAGTCTCCATTTTTATGAGCTTTATCCTGAATTGCGTTTCCTCACGAGTTCCACGAAGAAGATTGATGTAGATGTCTGGCGTTTGCTTTGTTAGAATTTTCATAATCTGCGGCGGAACTTCCTTTCGCAGGACATTTTCATCAGTTTTCAACTGTACTAAGCGCGTTTGAAGACCAAGCTTTAGGGCACCATTTGCAAAGGCTTTACCAATACTCATCTTTTCATAGTCACAAAAAATGACTATGCTTTCATCTCTTTTTGCTTCTAGAACACATTCTAACGCGTTTTTCGCGGCTTCCCAAGCATTCATGAAATCATCTCACGAAGTAATCTTTAGGAACTGCTGAATGATAAAGTTTTAGAACACTAGTTGTTTTGCTTTGGAAAGAAAGACTTGAACGCCACAACTTTTGAGAAAGCTTTTCCTCCTGTTTCCTAAGCGTTCTAGAATGTAGAAATATTTATCACAAAAAGACATTGTTTTATGAGGAGATTGTTTAAATGAAGCTAAGTGGTAAAGTATTTTTCGTTATTGGGATACTAATCGTTATTATCGCCGTCGCTGCATGGTACTTTTATCCTACGCCCGTTGTGTACGATGAAAGCTTTGAAAAAGATTTTGGCGGGTGGATGGCGGATGCTGACGTTCCTTTGGACCCAAACAATCCAGGTCATCCTGTTAATTGGAACGTTACTAGAGTAGCGCCTTTAGCCTATTCTGGGAAAAATTCAATGCAGTTGTACATTGATGGAAAACAGGACGATGGCACAGTTTGGATTGAGAAGAAAATATCAGTAAGAAACAACTCGGAAATCCAAGTTGAGGTTTCTTTTGAGTTCTACAGTGAACAAGAGAGTTTCAATGTTATAGCGAAAGTGTGCGCGTATGCTGGAGTCTCGAACCCAGAGGTTGAGGATGACTTTGTCGTTCTTGGTTCTGCCAACGAGGTTGCGGGATGGAAAAGGTACACATATACAACAATTTTGCTCACTGGTTCTAGCAATGAAGTGTGGGTTGCTGTTGGAATTACGGTGGGATGGGAAACTGAAATGACCTACAACATAGACGACGTAAAGGTTAGGATAAGTTAGAAAACTTCAAAATTAACTTTCTCTACTTGAAGTCGTTTCCTTTTTTGCCTGTTCATTTTAGATGTAATGCAAAGCGGATCAGAAATGAGATACAACTCCGAGAAGCATGACGTAGCTTGTGTAGTTAGCTTTTGATATGAAGATTAGCGGATGCCAGATTTATAATTCTGCGAATCACCAATCCAACCTCCATCATAGCCAAGACGCTTGTGCGCGGTATGTTCTGTTTCTAGTTGGTGTTCCCGATGTAGAAGGCTATTTGTAAATTGTTTTTCTTGGACCTATAGCTATCACATACACGGTTTTTTCCTTTTCTGAAACATAATATATTATTCTAAGTTTACCAATCCGCAGGCTATAGTTTCCTCTTAGTTCCCCATGAAGCCGTTTGGCAGCTTGGGGTGACTTCTCCAAAACGACTAATGCCTCTCTAACTCTAGCTCTAACTTTTTTCTGCAACTTTTTGTAGAATTTTTCAGCTTGATTTGATAGAAAAACTCTATAGCTCAACGGGCTTCTTCCCTGAGAAGTTTTCGAAGCGGTGTCACTCTTCCAGCCTTGATATCCTCCAGACCTTTGCGTATGTCTTCCATAATGTCTGGGTCACTTAAAATTTCGACTGTTTCCAGAAGCTCCTCCATAAGCTTTGTGATTTCTTCAAGCTTTTTCCTAGTTTCTAGTATAAGTTTTCGGTCGTCCTCATCAAGGTAAACCACTTTAGTCATAAACTTCACTGAGAATAAAAATATGCTACCATACTAATAAATTTGTAAGGACTCAGAGTAAGTTTGCTGTGTTCCAAAAACAAATCCTTACATGTTTTGTTAGACGCGATAACTTTGATGACCTAAAAACTTGCTTTGAGCAGTTTAGTGAAAATATTTATTAACAATTCAAGATGCCTCCTAAACATCCTGAGGAAAATAGTGTCAGACAGGATAAAAGTAAAAACATGCGGAAAGACCTGAAATTTAACAGATTGGGATTTTTCCTTGGGCTAGTTCCGTGCAGAATTTGTCTATGTTTTCCAGTTCGTAATCTAATACTTCTTTTATTTCGCGTCTGACTGTTTCCAGTGAGATGTTTCCTTTCATTATGACTTGAGCTGCCGCAATTGCAGGATGATCTATGGAAGTTCCAATTTTGCTTAACAGCCAAATGTAGACTTCTTCAACGTCAGGCACTTGCTCATAAACGTCTCGCGCTATTTTGTACGTTAAAGCATTGTAAATTTTGCCCACATGGCTTACTGGGTTCTTGCCAGCCGCAGCCTCTGAACAGAAAGGCCTGTTCAAAGATATTAAGCCGTTCACACGATTTCCCCTGCCCACCTCCCCGGAGTCACCGCTGTCTGCACTTGTGCCCAATACCGTTAAGTATGTACCACCTAAACCTCTTCCGCGCACGTCCAAAGTGTTTAATTGCACATCAATGTCATCAAAATCAGTGTTGGCGTTGACGAATTTTTCAGTTTCTTTCAGAATTTTCGCTTTTTTGTCGAAGTAGTCTTCTTCACTGCTTATGTAACGGTCGACGAACGCCATTGAAACTGTTAAGTGTAGGTGATTGTTGTTTCTGTAACCCATGACTTTAATGTCTTCACCTGATTCTGGAAAGCGTTGCTTAAACTTTCTTGAGTTTAGAAAGTCTTCAGTTTTCCGAACTATTCTCTCTGTTCTAGTCATAGGTGCATAGCCAACAGCTGCCGAAGTGTCATTTGCCCCTAAGACTTTTCCTTTTCGCTTGAATATGTCGACGAGGCCAACTGAGCCTGGTTTTAGTTCAACTTGATATTTCACATGTTTTTCCGGGTCTACGAAACGCATGTTCTTTCTAAACCATTCTTTGGCAACGCTTATGGCTATTTCGCTGACGTTTATTTTTTCGCCGTTAATTTCTGAGGTTGCCCTATCGCCGAACACAAAAAGCATTGGTTGTTTCACTATGCCCCCGCCGAATCTAGGTTCAGTTTCTCCTGCCACAAGCAAAGACTTGTCAACATTATGATGCAGTATTGCACCAGCTTTCTCCAAGTATATCCTGCTTAAACGTATAGAAATTCTGTCCATTACCGCGTCACATATGTAGTCTGGATGCCCAAGGCCTTTTCTTTCAACGATTTCTATACGTTGCTTCTCAAGCGGCGTCTGCTTCAAGTCTTCTACAATTATGTTTCGCATGATTAGTCATCCTTCGTGAAGTTCTAGTTGTACTGATAACAAATATATACTTTACTGCATTAATCTATGGCAAAAATAACTGGTGGTTATTTTGGTAATCACGAGCACTATGCTGAAAAAGTTGAGAAGAAAAGCGAGATTAACGCAGAAAAAACTGGCTGAACTTGCCGGTGTTTCACAAGCGCACATAGCAAAAATAGAACTTGGGAAGGTGGATCCGAGGCTATCGACAATCAATAGAATACTAGAAGTTCTAACAGAAGGGAAAAAGAGGAAGTGTAAGGACGTAATGGTTGAGCGCGTACTTTTCGTAAAGCCAAACGACACCATTCTGAAAGTAAGCGAAGTTATGATGAGACACGCCATTTCTCAGATGCCCGTATTGTCCGGGAACAGGGTGGTTGGAACAATAATGGAAGAAAGCATAATCAGAAACCTAAGTTCAAAAATAGCAAACGAGAAAGTTAAAAACATCATGGGTCCACCCTTACCCATGGTCTCAGAGGAAACAACCATAGACGTGATCCGTCCGTTGCTTGAAAGACAACAAGCCGTGTTGGTTGCAAGGAACAGAGAAATCGTTGGAATAATAACACGGTCAGACCTTCTAAAAACAATAGGTTAAAAGGGTGCTGTACATGCAAATTGAAGAGTTTAATCAGAAAGCAAACGAAGTAATCGAAGAGTTAAAAGCAGCAAAGCCGAAGGAAGCAATGATAAGTCACCATGACGATGCAGACGGCTTATGCTCAGCCGCTATTACAAAGAGGGCTTTAGAACGTGAAGAAATAAAAGTCAAAACGTTCTGCTTAGAAAAAATCTACACCGACGTAATCGAAGACATACATTCAAAGGCTGGACAAACAATTTTTTACGTTGACATGGGCTCTCCACACGCAGATCTAATATCCGAATGTAATAAAGGAAGAAACCTAACCATAATTTTGGATCACCACGACCCTAAACCGTCTAAAGACCCGAAGGTTTTAGATTTAAACCTTGAACATTTCGGCTTCAAGGGCGAAACAGATTTTTCAGGAGCAACATGCTGTTACCTATTTGCAAAAGCCCTGAACAACACCAATCAAGACTTAAGTCATCTAGCTCTTGTTGGAAGCTGCGAAATCCCACAAGGGTTTCAAGGAATAAACAAGATGATCTTAGAGCAAGCCCTAAAGAACGGAATAGTCCAACAGAAGAGCAAAAATTTTGAAATAACAAAGTTCAAAATCCGGCTTCATTCCTTGTTTTCGAAGCTTCAGATTTTAGGGGCAGTCGGTTATTATGAAGGTGGACCTGAAATCGGAATAAACGCTTGTCTTGAAGGGTTAAGCAAAGACGCAAAAGACAGGGTTAACGCTTTGGAAATTCGACGTAAGGAGGCTAACCGAAGGCTTTTGGGAAGGCTTTACCGTGAAAGGCTCAAGGAAACAAGACACATTCAATGGTTTGACGCTGGAAGCATGTATGCTGGCATGGGCGTAGCGCGCGCGAGGTATGCGTTTGCTCAAATCAGTGTGTTGAGGCAGAGCGTCAAGGTGGAGTGATCGAATTTATGAACAGGGTTACAGTCAAATACGCTGTTGTTCGACCTGTACCCGATTCCTACGATCATTGTGTAAGGACAAACACTGAAAAAATAGACGTTGCCCTTGCTAAGAGTCAACATACAGAATATTGCAAGGCTTTACAGAAGCTCGGACTGGAACTCATCTGGATAGAAGGTGACAACACTCTCCCAGATAGCTGCTTTGTAGAGGACACAGCCGCAATATTAGGGGAGAAGGCAATAATCTGCAACATGAAAATAAAATCGCGAGCCAAGGAAGCAGTTGAAGTTGCCAAGGTGTTGGAAAAACTAAAAGAGACATATTACATTAAACCGCCAGCCACTATTGATGGCGGAGACGTTCTTAAAATCGAAGACAAAGTTTCGGTAGGACTCTCAGCAAGAACTAATCTCCACGCTATAGGTCAGCTTAGAAAAATTCTGGAAAACACTAACTTTGAGATAGTTCCTGTGACTGTTCAAAATGTACTTCATCTGAAGTCTGCATGCACTTATCTTGGAAACAACTGTGTTATACTTTCAAAGGGACATTTTGACATAGACATTCTGCGAGACTATAAGACAATTGTGGTTCCAAGAGGAGAGGAATACACTGCAGATTGCCTTGCCATAAATGGAACGGTCTTGATGGCGAAAGGCTATCCTAAGACGAAGAAACTCGTAGAAAGAGAAGGATTTTTCGTTAAAGAATTGGAAATGTCTGAGTTTCGCAAAGGAGAAGGCGCTCTGACGTGTTTATCAATAATATGGTGATAGTTTGATGTTCTTCAAAGCGCAAGTAGTTAACAAAGACCGAAAAATTCAGCTAAAATCCTGCTTTTATCGGGTTGCGTGGTTTCATGAGTTCTCTCAAGACTATTGTTGCGTACGAACCCCGATACAACGTAAAGCTTATTTTTGCTTTATGTTTTGATGGATTGGCATAATCTTCTGAGATTTCCCCTAGCAAGAAATTATTTAGTGGAACTGTAGCTGCCCGCAGTCCTCCTCTTAGGCTTATTTCTGGCACTGCTTCAATTCTGAAGTTTTCCATAGCAATGTCTTCTTCTTGTAGGATTTGTTTTTCGATTTCTCCTTGAACGCCTTTAGAAGGATGCTGTTTGAAGCCGATTAATGGTATTGCCAACTGCATTTTTCCAGCTTGGATTGCCTTATTTATTTGTGCAAGTGTTTTTGTACTCGCTATCCTACGCATTGTCAGCATTGGTAGTCCAGAACGCTTCACATTTACCGCATAGTCTCCAACTTTAGCCCTGTTCAACGGAAGTCTCTTCTCGATTCTTTTGCTTAGGAACTTGTTGAACAAGTAAGCCTGGTAGGCTTGTGGAAAGAGCCTTCTGAGCTTTGGTGGCAGTTTCCCAAAGGCAGTTATGAAATCGTCTGGTTTTTTGGCTAAATGGTTAAGCATTAGACGTTCATAATGTAGTTTTTTGGGAAAGTTTTTTAGGGCTTGCTTAAAGTCTTGTGTTTTCTGCAGTTGTTTTCGTGCCCATCGGGATTCCGGATGCTCATGTGGGCTTGGCTTAGCTAAATAAAGCATTGCAGCTTTCTCAAAATTTTGTTGAATTATGGCTTTCCCAACCAGATGCGTTATTGGGCGTGTTGTTCCGAACCTTTGATGACCGAAAAAGTTTGGAGCGCCACCAATCGCCGCAAGTTCTTCAATAGTTTTTGTTATCCGTTCTTTAATCTTGGGTTTTGAGTGGCTTATGGCTCTGATTGTTATGTGAAAATGGTTTCCTAACAGATAGTATGATGAAAGTTTGCTGCGAAAATATCCTATTGGATAAATTTCTATGTCTTTAGCTTGAACTTTTTGAATTTCTTCAGCTGACACATCTTCAACTGTGACGTGCTGAGCGGTTACAGCCTTCGCATCCTTTATGCCAGCAAATTGAACACGTCTTGTGCTTATGCCCAACTGCCTAGCGACTGCCTTCAGAGCCAAAAAAGTGTCCCAGTTCCGCTTAACTAAAACGCACAGCAGATAGCGATTTTTAACACTTGAAGAGCCTAGCGCCCGTTGCTCAACATTTTTTTCTGACAGGTTTATTCGCGCTTTGGAACCATCTACCAAAACTTCTCTGACAACAAAATCTTCAACGCGCTGCCGAATAACCCCGCCAACACCCAAAGAACTCGTAGCATAAACTTCAATGCCTATGAACTTCTCCAATCTCGGAACAAGCAAAACTTACGCCTTCTAGAGGAGGGGAAGCATGCTTGTTATTTTGTCTATCTTTTCAGCAGGCGCTGGACCAATTCCCAAACATGTTATTGTCCCGGGAGGAATTTCTGTAAGACCCCTGTCGATGATTAATGCGCAAGGTATCGCCAACTCTTTTGATTGTTTTTCTAGTTCCAGGAGTTCTTTTTCGCTTTCTACTTTAACAGCTATTTTGCACTGTCCTTCCCGTAGCCAAGCTTTCCACCATTCTTTAAAGTGTTTGCGCGCTTCTTCCGTCGCTGAAACTGCAGCATGTCCGGCTTGCGCTGCGATTTTTCCCTTACTCATCTTCAAGTCAGAACGGAAAGCGATAACCTGTTTGTAATCAAATTCGAACATATCCTTTGAACCATCCTTCTTTATCAATCGCCTTCCACAAATTTTAACGATTCGCAAACAACCATGAGAGAAGAAAATAGGAAAGAGCTATTGGCATGCGAGGATTCCGTAACAGGCGTAAAAAGGAACGTTGTTGAAAATCTATGTCTTCAAACTTTTGAAGAGCTTTGTCTAAGCCGATTCTTGCACAGAAGTTAATTGCGTCATCTATCTTGTCGTCTGGTAAAGCGTCAAGCATTTTCTTTATTCTAAGCATAAACTTAACGTCGGACCCCAAAGTTTTGTTGCATCGGCTCTGATACGTGCACAGAAAATCTGATGACAGATCATTTTTAGACAAGGCTTCGTAAGCAACTTCAGCAGCGATCTTTGCACAAGTCATCCCAAAAATCACACCACCCCCCGTAGTGGGCTTCACATGCGAGGCTGCATCCCCCACGACTAAAAACCCGTTCGAGAAGGTTTTAGGAATTGGTCCTCCAAGCGTCATAGAATGAAAGGAAGTTTGCAAGATTTTTGCGTTACGCAGCTTCTTTGATGCTGTTGGATATCTGAACATAAGTCTCTTCAGAAGTTCTCTAGGGTTTCCGGTTTTTGCAGCCAGTCCAACTTTTGCTTTTCCATCTCCCTTAGGCATTAGCCATGCATAAAATCCCGGTGCATAATCTCTGCCGAGGAAAACTTCAACCATGTCTGTTTCCAAATCTTGGACGTTTTCAACTTCCGCTTCCACAGCTTTTACAAGCATATGGCGATTAAAAGCAACCAAGCTTGCTTGCCTTAAAATCTTTGATGATATTCCCTCAGCATCCACTACCACTTTAGCTGAAAACTTTTCCTCAACTTTTCCACGTTTAACAATGACAGCTTTTACAAAACTGTTTTCAATTATTAGAGATTCAACCATTGAATTCAGGAAGTAGTGCGCCCCAGCCTTTTCCGCCATCCTCGCAATGTACTTGTCGAAAAGAACTCGATTGACAGCGCATGTTACTGGCGAAGAAAAACGAACATGAAAACTTCTACCGTTTGGAGAGTGAAAAATCGCTCCATGAAAACTGTTTTCAACGATATCTGACGGCAACGGATATAATCCCAAAAGTTCCAGACCTTTAATGCTTAAGTGACCAGCGCAATGGCATGGAACGCCTATTCTAGCGTGTTCCTCAAAAACGTTTACGTCAACGCCAAGCTTTGCAAGGTTCAAAGCAGCGAAGGAGCCGCATGGCCCACCTCCAACAACAATTGCGTCTGAAAAGAATTCATGCATCGGCACGATAAACCTTTAACGTTTTCAACAAAAAGGCCTATTTTAGGTTACAAGTTCAATTCGTCTTTTGCCACGTGCCATGGACATTGTGCGAATTTTCCCACCAATTTCCAACCGCATTAACAATTCATTAAAGTCTTTGAACCCTAGGTCCTTGAATTCGTCCTTTAAAGCGTCGAAAAGAGCCACGTCTGTCATAGCACCTTTCTTTTTTTCCAAGGTTTCCAACAGAAAGTAGTGAGCTGGACGTGTTTTCCATGTTTTAACAACCATAGATTAGGGCTCCTAAGCAACTGGTGTTGCTGGTTTTTGAACTTGCCGAATCTGTTGCATAAATCGCTTATACCATTTCTCCATGTCTGGCGTGATTGATGGGCCCATCCTTTTCATTGCCTCTTGAAAATCTGTCATTGTGACTTCTTTAGCGTTTACGTCTCTTCTTAGGGCTTGCATGGCGGCTTCTCTGCAAAGGGCTTGTATGTCTGCGCCAGAATAGTTCTTCGTTACAGTCGCTAAATGCGCTAAGTCTACGTCCTCCGTTAATCGCATGTTTTTCGTGTAAATCTTGAATATTTCGAGACGACTCTTCTCATCAGGTTGAG
>JAOZHM010000068.1 GCA_026014845.1 Candidatus Bathyarchaeota archaeon | reverse complement strand
CTTCATTCGCCGTGATGCCACCAGGAATTCTGATTGGACTTCTTCTAATCGACATTGCACTCACGTTTGATGTATCTGTCGGTGTTGCAGGACAAATCAATACTTTTTCTTCTATTGTAGCAGTCATCTTTGCTTTGTTCATGGGTGTGTTGAGTGTCAGGTTTAAACATAAATCATTATTGATCATGGGCTTATTGTTCGTTGGTATCTCAGCTTTGGGTTGTTCGTTGGCTTCGAACTTTAGTTTTATGTTAGTATCTTATTCTCTGACTGGCTTGGCAACGGCTATGGTCATGCCAATGGCTTTTGCACTTATCGGGGAACATTTACCTTTAGAGAAGAGGGCGAATGCAGTGGGATGGACCATCGCAGGAGCATCTCTGTCATACTCTATTGGGGCACCAGTCATCGGTCTGATCGCAGATTCTGGTGGTTGGCGCTTCGCCTTCTTAGGATTCGTGATGCCTATTGCAATAGTAAGTCTCCTGTTAGGTTTTATCACTCTACGATTCACTTCACCCAAGTACCAGACTAGACTGAGCAATGCCACCTATTTTGAGGGTTTTAAACGAATCTTATCAAACAAATCTGCCACTGCTTGTTTAGCTGGCAATGTTCTTCGTATGGCCTCATTTATGGCAATTCTGCTTTACGGAACATCGTTCTTCAGAGAAAGATTCCTTATATCAACGGGTTCTGCATCGATTGTATTGTTGGGATCAGCTTTATTCTATACCTTAGGTAGTTTGGTTAGCGGTCGATTGGCGAATGCGTTTGGAAGCAAACTCGTAGTAGTCTTGACTGCTCTTCCCGCTGGCCTATTCACAATCTCCTTCACTTATCTACCCAACTTCTGGCTTTCTTTGATACTGAATTACTTAGGTGCCTGTTTTTTTGGCATGGCGGCTTCAGCATCTATTAGTTTGACTCTTGAACAGGTTCCAAATTTTCGGGGTTCAATGATGTCGATAAACTCAGCAGCGCAAAGCTTAGGTTCTACTCTTGGAGCAGCAATAGGGGGATTGACACTTGATTTGTATGGTTACGGGGTGTTAGGAAGTATCCTTGGAGCGATCGGTGTCTTTGCAGCCATAATCTTTTTCTTCCTAGCAATAGATCCAACGCGCGCGCGGTTGCTAAAAGGTGTGGAGACCACACATGTATCGGAAACAAGGAATAAAATACCATAAAGTGTAAACCTATGCAAGCAGTACAAGTGTTTCGTAAACTTGAAATCGAAGACTTTAGGGTGTTGCAAGTGATAGAGGCTGCCATGAGCAAACACGAATTTGTCCCAAAAGAATTGATTGCAAGATTCACTAAATTCAGCCTTGGAGAAACAGATTTCAGGTTAGGTCGCCTGAGCAAATTCCGTCTTATCCGCCGAATCAAAGGCGCGTATGTTGGTTATACTTTAAACTATGCTGGATACGACTGTTTAGCAATAAATGCCTTCGTTAAGGCTGAAGTGTTTGAAGCTTTTGGAAAACCTTTGGGAGTGGGCAAGGAAGCAGACGTTTATGACGCGTTAAACCCAAAAGGGGTAAGGATAGCTGTGAAATTTCATAGACTTGGCAGGATTAGTTTTCGCCAAACCATACGGAAAAGAGGCTACGCAACCGAGCATATTAGCTGGCTTTTTCAGTCCAGACTTGCGGCAGAGAAAGAGTTTCAAGGCTTAAGACTTGTCTTCCCACATGGCGTAGCTGTTCCAGAACCAATAAGTCAAAACCGCCACGTACTTGTAATGGGAATGATTGAAGGAGCAGAACTCGCAGAATACAAGGAAATTCCTAAACCTAAAAAAGTTCTGAAAGAAATATTGCGGAACGTCCGAAAAGCATATTTAAAGGCTCGTGTCATTCACGCAGATTTAAGCGAATACAACGTTATCTTGAAGCCTGACATGCATATATTGATTATTGATTGGCCGCAATACGTTACGAAAGAACATCCTAACGCTCAACAACTTTTGACGCGTGATGTCAAAAACGTTTTACGTTTCTTCAGGCGCAAACATATGGTAAAAGCTAAACTTAAGGAAAATTTAGCGTATGTCACTGGCATTGGCAAAGTGGCTATTTAGCCGCGTCTAACGTTATGTAGAGTACGTTGTTTCCACGTAACAAAACGTTTCCGTAATTCGTAACTAACTTGCCGTTTCTGTATTCTGTTGCTCCCTCTAATAGCATGTTCATGTGCCCGTCACATTTGATCATCTTCCCTTTGTATTCGCAGCGGTTTTTCAGCATAATTCCGATGTGGGCGTTCAATTGCTTAACCAATACGTTCAACGGTTTTTTACTAGGTTCCATTTAAGCACCTTTAGTCTCTCTTTATCCATCACATATCCACAAACCATTACATATAAAAGCTTTATGAAGACTGTTTCCAAATTCAAAGCAATTCAATCTGTATTCTGAGCCATCTTCTGACACAAACGGCATTTTTATCATAACTTCTTGAGTATTGATAAGGCTGCAATAACCAGAAACGCTATCCCAGCCCACCACAGGCTGTCCGTAAGAAACCAAACTGCAAAGGTGACAAGAGCCGCGGGAATTAGCATGAAAAGCAGACGGATGACGAAAATAATCAGTAGACCGATTATGATTAAGCCTATGAGTCCTAAGAGACCAGAGCCCACGAGTTCCAAAAGATCAAAGCCTGGCAAATTTAAGATACACCAAATTAAGTTGTTGGCAGAGCACGAATAAGAATTTTTTGTTACAAAAAAAATAAAAGTGGACCTGCACACAACACATAATGGAGGAATTTAAATGAAACATGAAATAAGATACAAACCATCCTATTCAATGCTTGTCGTTAATTTGGAGCAGGGTGAAAAAATAACCGCTGAATCTGGCGCAATGACTTACATGGATCCCAACATAGACGTTCACACACGCAAAAGAGAAAAAAGCCTTCTCGGCAGTATAGGTCTCGCAATTTTCGGGCGTCAATCCTTTTGGGTGAACGATTATACAGCTTCAAACGGTTCAGGAGAAGTAGCGTTTGTATCCGCGCCTGTAGGCGACATAGAAACGTTGGAAGTTAAGCCAAACCAAGGCTACATAATCCAAAAATCCTCTTACATAGCTTCAACAGAAAACGTTAATTTAGATGTTAAATGGGAAGGGTTCACTAAGGGATTGTTCGGTCAAGGCTTGTTCATGATAAAAGTCACGGGTAACGGCACTCTGTTCATAAACACTTTCGGAGCCATAGACAAGCATACTCTAGAATCTGGACAAACACTAATTGTTGACAACTTCCATCTAGTAGCCTTCAGTGACACATGCAACTACAAAGTCACAAAGTTTGGAGGATTAAAAGAAACTTTACTGGGCGGAGAAGGACTAGTGACTCGCATAACAGGCCCAGGAGACATCTATATACAAACAAAGAACTTAAGGGAATTCGTAGAATGGCTATGGACATTAATTGAGCCTAGAGTTAGATCGAGAGCCCGCTAGTGTTCCCTCTTTTTCTTTTAATTGAGAACGTAAACAAAAAAGTCAATGCTATTATCTCAAAGAATTAAGACTTCTTGGAAGTTTTCTACTACAGAGTGGAGAGAATAGCATGCATGAAGTTCAAGTTGACGGAGAAAAATTAACAATTGATGATGTTGTCAGGGTTGCACGGGAAAACGCTAAAAATTCCAGTGTGAAAGCAAGAGCGCTATTAGAGCTTGTTGTCTCTGATCGTAATAGGTTGTTTACATGCACGCTACGATGGGTAAAGCAATTTAATAACTACGCGGTTTGAATTGATAAGTAAAGGAGATTTTATGTTAGAGGGATCTTCTAGAACTTCTTTAATAAAGTCTTCAGCCATTCGAAGGATGCTTGAACTCTCGACGGGAATGGAGAACGTTGTCCATTTGGAACAAGGTGAACCAGACTTCACAACGCCAAACCATATTTTGGACGCAGCTGCAGAGGCTATGAAAGATGGTTTCACACATTATACAGAGATTAACGGAACGTTGGAACTGCGTCAAGCTATGGCTGAAAAACTTGAGAAAGAAAATGGCATTGATGCTGATCCGAAAACAGAGATAACAGTAACATCCGGGTCTCAAGAAGCCATGTTCATTGCCGCGCTAGGATTTCTAAATCAAGGCGACGAAGCTTTAATTCTTGATCCATACTACCCAGCATATTTTGAAGACGTCCTATTAGCAGAGGCAGTGCCAATTACAGTCTCTCTCAATGAGGAAGAAAATTACCGTGTGAATATGGAAGCCCTAGATGGGAAAATAACGAAGAAGACGAAGATGATTTGGATGTGCAACCCATCTAATCCAACAGGTCATGTATTTTCCAAGGATGATCTGGAAATCATAGCTGAAGTGGCGAAAAGGCGCAACTTAATAGTTTTCATGGACGAAATATATGAGAAACTTCTCTATGACGATTCAAGACATATTAGTATAGGTTCGTTGCCCGGAATGGAGAGTAGAACTATTACAGTGAACGGTTTCTCAAAAGCCTACGCGATGACTGGGTGGAGGATAGGCTATGTTGTGGCTGAAAAGAAGCTTTCAGCTATAATGCGTAAATTACATTATCACACAACTCTTTGTCCAAATGCAATTTCACAAAAGGCTGCTCTAGCTGCACTAATAGGGTCACAGGACTGCGTTCAAGAAATGGTTAAAGAATATGATAGAAGAAGGAATCTGGCAATCAATGAACTTGATAAGATTGAGTCTTTGTCCTACACCATGCCTAAAGGGGCCTTCTACGTTTTTCCGAACTTCTCAAGTTTTGAGGAATCAGATGAGGCAATGGCATTGTATCTGTTAAAGAAGGCTGGGGTTGTGACGGTGCCTGGCTCTGGCTTCGGAAAAGCTGGTGAAGCTCATTTGAGAATTTCCTACTCGGTTTCTTATGAACAGGTTAAGGAAGGAATGAAACGTCTGAGAGAGTGTTTAGATTCCAGACAAACTTAGGTATTCTGTTCTTTTCTACACCATAAGTGCTCATTTTATTACGGTGACTTTTCTCCCGTCTGCGTCCACTTTGACGAAGTCGCCCATGTGAATAGTTTTGAACGGGTCTTCTTCTAATCTATCTACGAGAGGAACATTTGCTATTACCGCGCTAACAATAAGCACTGTTTCCACGTCCTTAACAATCATTGCTCTCGGAGCAACTCTGTTTGATGCCAGTTTAAAGAGGCCGTCTATCTGAACCACGGAGCTAGCTTTCCCCGATGGGAATACAAGCACCTTATTTGCGATACTTTTTCCCTCCAGTTCATGGCCCTTCTCCCTAATTATTCCCGTTTTTGGATCTGTAAGGTAGAAGCATATTGCCTCGTGAGAGACTAGGGCTTCACCCTCTCCATAACCGCCCACAATCTTGTGACATTTTAAAGTGATTGCCAAACTTTCATCCCCATTCTCCTTTAATTGCTGCCTCAACGCAGTTTTTCAGCCTTATCACCACTGCTTCTTTAAATCTTCGATAGTAGGCGCATTTCGGCGAGTCCGTAACACCTATTTTATGTCTGTAGGGATGCCAACAGGGTTCGTCTATGCACGTGTCTGGTACGACATGTCCACCAGCCTTCTCTATCACTTCTACGTAGCCGTTTCTTTCGGCTAAAAATCTGGCGGTGGCAGATGTGCAAACCCAAAACGAAACGTCATCGTGTATCTTTTTTCCTCTCAAGAGCCTTGCAACTTCTTCCACTTGTTTAAGTGTGTAATGTGGGCATCCAAGCATAACAAAATCTATCTTCCCACTTGCCCCTTGAAGCTCTTCGTAGATTTGCTTAAGTTCTTTATCTGTCACGGTAATCTTGTCCTCTGGAACGTCGCCTTGAAAGGCATCTTCAACCGTTTGCGCCTCAACCGTGAATCTGGGTACGTGAAACATGGGAACTGCCCCGGAAGTGTTTAGCATTGCGCAAAGATTTATGAACTCCTCAGTCGCTGGTGCCGCTGATATGCCAGTGAATACGGGGATTCCGTAGCCTATCTGCTTACCAACATACTGCCCTAAGAGAGTGTAATCGAACTCGTCCTTTAGGGTCGCTTCCACCTTCACTAGAAGCGTGCCCTTACGATTTTCTTTAAGGTGTAACTCGTATTTTGGAGTCTTTCCGATAACTCCTGCAGCCAATGCGCTTTGAGCTGCTTCACGATTTGTTCTCGCGCCAATCACGGAGTTGACGTAGGGTGTGGCGCTCGATTCGGAGAAGGCGACGTGTTCACCGTAGAGAGGAATATTCTCTGTAATGTATGGCGTGCAACACCAGCTAAGTATAGCGCCTATCTGCTTATAGCCTTCCTTTACCCTCCGAGCCACCTCCGCCTCCTTTTCTGGAATCTCAAATATACTATGAAAATACTCCATGTCATAAACTGGGTTTGTGGTGGTAGGCACTCTGCATGAGGCACCTCCCTTAGCCAAGAGTTCAACGAAATACATATCTCCTTCTTGGCCGCTTGAAGCTGCATGTGCACGCGTTATAGGAATCAACCTTTCAGCGTCGTAGGCGTCTCCAATTGCTACGAGTAATTCTATCGCTTTTTGTGTTCCTTCCCCAAGTTCTCCGTTAAATATTTGCTCTTCCTCTTTAGTTAGGTACATTTTGTTTCCTCTTCATTTTAGGTTGACTGGACGAAGTGGTTGACAAAGGTTTTGTGGGTGTCCTTCTAGGAACTTTATGACGTTATCGATGCAGATATCGGTGCACTTCTTTGCTGCTTCAACTGTGTGGAAACCAATGTGGGGAGAGAGCACAGTGTTGTCGAGTTTGAATAGCGGATTGTCCTTTTGTGGGGGTTCTTGTTCGAAAACGTCTAATCCGGCATAAGATAGTTTTCGTGATTTTAAGGCGTCGATTAAAGCCTTTTCATCTATTACTTTACCTTGAGATGTGTTGATTAGAACACAGCCGCTTTTCATAATCTCAACTTCTTTTTTCCCTATCAGCCCTTCCGTTTCGTGTGTTAAAGGCACGTGTAAAGTTATTACGTCGCTTTCTTTTAACAACGTTTGAAGGTCAACGTACTTCATTCCAATTTCTTCTGCCCTCTTAAAGTTAGGGTACTTGTCGAAACCCAAGATTTTCATCTTAAAAGCTTTGCCGATTTCAGCAACCCGACAGCCAATTGCTCCTGTGCCGATTATGCCGAGAGTTTTCCCAGCTAATTCCCAGCCTCTGAAAGGTCTCCAATCGAATTCTCCTCTCCTAACAT
>JAOZHM010000067.1 GCA_026014845.1 Candidatus Bathyarchaeota archaeon | reverse complement strand
TATCAAGATTGGAATCATAATCATATACTCAATAGTTATATGTGCCACTTTTCAACCCTCCCTAACAGGCTAACCATGCAGCCCTAACGAAACAATCACCTCACCTGTGTAAAACTCGATAATTGAACCGTCTGGAACGTCCACCTCTTCGTCTACACTTTCAAAATTGAAAAAGCCTTCACCGAATCCTAAGCTGTCTTTAAGGAAAGAAACATGTATCTTAACTTTGTTAACATTACCTTCTGTTTTAACTGAAACTTTGTTTCCCGCAAGCGTCACAGATTGTGAGTAACGAGGATGGGTTCCTGAGGAAAGTATAGGCAGATAAAACTTGAAATAATTCTTTTCTTCTCCACCCGTGGATATTGTTGAATTCAGCATCCTTATTGATGGGGCAACAACAACCCTTATGAAATTCCCGTCATTCATAGGCAATTTTTCAATTACATACACATGACTTACTGGCGCTGAAGTGCCCATTTGAAGAAACGAACTGTCTGAAGAAGGAAATATTCGTTCACTATAGTTGTTACTGACAGAGTATTTGCTTATAGGCATGTTGTACAAAAGAATGCCAGTGCTGTAACTGGTTAAGAAAACATTATCGTTCACGTAAACAGTGTAATTCAAAGCCAAAGACTCAAACTTAACCTGCCCAAACCTACTTGCGTAACGAATTGTTTGTGTACGCCCAATAGTCCAAGCTACATCATCTATCTGAAGCCCAACTGTTTGCATAAACTGTTTCGTAGCGCTGAACTCATTTTCTGCCATCCTTGAATTCAAGAAGTTGTTTGCAAAAGTAACCGTCACAAGAAGCAAAACTACAACAGCGCTTGTTAGTATAACTGTGGAAATTGCTGGACTGACCGCTTTCTCATCTCTTCTCAATCTACGCAACTGAATTTTATCTTTCGTCATTTACCCTCCATTAAAACGATACAAACATAGGCACAAGCTTCGCAGCTGTTACGGCGATCACCACTAGAAGAGCAGCATGCTTAAAGCCTGCCGCAATGGATTCTTCGCTGATCTTACCCCCAACTAAGCCTATTAGAAAACTATGGAAAATACATGAAGTCGTGAACATTGATATCATCCCGCTTAAATCCGTTGTTGTTCCTGTGCTGCCTCCTACGCCAGCGGCTGCGGGAGCGCCAAGAGTGCCCGCAGTAAACCCTATCATCATCGTTGTTGTTGCCACCAGCAGAATTGCAGCAAAATAAGGCATCAGTATATATGGACGCACCGCCATCTTCTTTTCCTTTTCCACCTCTTGGGTTAAGTTGTTGAACCTTGTCAAAGACTCTATCATAGAAATTGTTCCGCCTCCGACGTCTATTGTCTCAACAAGTAAGAACATAACAATTTGAGTCATCCAACTCCGTGTTCTCTTTAAAAAGTCCATTATCACCTTTCGAATGGAAACACCCCACGAAATCTCTGCACTTATTTTACGCAGTTCCTTACTGAACACTCCGTAATCTCGTTTGGAGAGGCTTTCAATACACTTTTCTGGAGACAACCCTGTCTTTCGAACTTCAGTCAAATCTCTTAGAAAACTACTGATACCTTTTTCCATGCCTGCTTTTTTCTTTGCGATTCTGCTATACACGACAGCTGCTGGTCCAGTTGTAACAAAGAGGGCTATGGCAACGGCAATAGGCATGTCAATTATTGTTTGAAGTGAACTGAAGAAAGGAACTTCGATGTAACCCATGAAATCCGTTAAAGCCAGAAAGACTATCATGCCTATTAAACTGCAAACTCCAAAGACCTTGTATGGACGCATTTCTGTTATTGGAGTTTTAGGCTGCATACTATGTGCCAAATAAATGAATAACAACGAAAGCATCGGTGTAAACATATACGTGTAGAGGAGTATACCCGAATACGACGTTATACCTGTACTGTAAATGGATTCTACACTGAACAAAATGTAGAAGCAGAGAGACATCAAAACCATCACTATAATGAAAGTTTCCAAAAGCATTCCAAGCCTCTCAGCCGCGGCCTTAACACGCATAGCCCTAGTCTTGAAAATATCTTCAGCTTTCCTCTCAAGGAAATGCCCAATATCCCCGCCAATAATGACCGTAGAGGCATAACCAGCAAGAAAATCTTTGAAAACATCCAAAGGGTTCTTCTTCGCTGCATTTTCAATGGCTGTTAGAGGGTCTATGCCGAAAATCTCCACGTCTTTTATGATTTCTCTGGCTTCGCTTCTCATTGCTGGCATCAGTTCAACTCTTGACAACCGTTTGAAGCTTGTATATGGTGCTATGCCTCCAGACGCCATAACGCTAATGTAAGTAGCTGCAAAGGGCATTTCCCTTTCTAAGTTGCTGGCTCTTTCGCTGGCTCTAGACATGGGTATTAGTAGAAAGCCTATCATTACATAGAACGGAAAAGGCACCAAGAAGATTAACGGAAGGAAACCATAAAGGTATATCAGCACAACCGCTATAATCGATACTGGAAGCGTTAACATAGCAATTAAAAACATTAATGAAACATAAGTTTCTGGGTAAATCTTGATTTTTGCTCTTTCTAGATGATCTTTAAACTCTAAGACATTCTTTAAGAAGGACGGAGCTATCCTCCCGAATAGGCGGAAGGACCAAGCCTCAAGACTTTCTAGAAATCGCAACAGCCTTCACCTCTTCTCCTGCAATAACTTTTCCGTATATCTGTTCTGGCCTGGCGTAATACTCTGCGATTATTGCGGCGACATCCTTGTAGCTTCTTGTGTTGCGTTCACGCATCCAATGCAAAACATCTTTGCGCCTATTTATCTCAACAAGCAACTCCCTTTTGCTGGCACCTACACGTTCAGAAATCGCTGACAATATTATGCTTTTATTAAATGCTGGTAACTGTTTGTCCTTTGTTGGATGCCATTTAAACGTACATTTGTAATTGTCATAATCCGCAACCTCGTGGATGTTCATTATACGCCTATACGCCTTTTTTTCTTCACCACCCTTTGTTAGGTGAACCCTCTGAATTGACAAAACAAGATTCATCAATGGAATGTAAGCTGGTGAAATGTCCATAGGTTTCGATGTTAGACGTTTAACGGCTGTATCTATGTTTTCAGCGTGCATTGTGCACATGCCTCCGTGACCTGTGGCCAAGGCTTGGAAAAGCACGTAGGCTTCTTGACCCCTCACCTCGCCTACAATCAGCACGTCTGGACGATGCCTCATCGAGGTTTTCACGAGATCGAAAAGTGTTACCTCGCCGGCGCTGCTTCCACCTAAACCATAGCTTTGTCTTGCGATAAGTGAAACCCAGTTTTCAAGTGGAAGATTAAGCTCCGCTGTTTCTTCTATGGTGATTACCTTGTATCCTGGCTTAATTAAGCATGTTAAAGCATTTAGGGCTGTGGTTTTTCCTGAAGCTGTTCCACCCAAAACCATTATGGAGGCCCTGTTTTCAAGGCACATCCAGAGATATGCCGCCATTTCTTCTGAGAAAGTACCCAAATTTATCAAATCTATTATTGAGTATGGGTCTTCTCTGAATTTTCTGATGGTGAAGGCTGTTCCAAAAGGTGTGACTTCACGTCTGTAGCAAACTGCCAGTCTGTGCTTCCCAGGTAGAGAAGCATCCACTACTGGGAAGGCTGAGCTCACATGTTTTCCAGACATGTGCACAAGCTTAACAACCATATTATCGAGTTCTTCGTCACTTTCAAATTCGAGATTTGTCTCGATGCTCTCAAAATTTCTATGCCAAACATAAACCGGCCTGTTAACTCCATCACATGAAATATCCTCAATGTTCGGATCTCGCATCAACGGGTCAATTCTGCCGAAACCCACGAGGTCTCTTTCAGCATGATAAAGAATTTTATACCATGAGACATCTGGCAACCAGCCCAAGCTTATGCGGTATTTGTCAACAATCTTTTTAGCCTCTTCTGCGAAGAATTTTCTGGGATCAGGAATTTCCTGTTTTGGCGACTGTATCTCTGCAAGCAAAATCTCCAAGATACGCTCGTAAACGTTTCTTTCAAGAGGATCAAGCTGAAGCTCATCCAATATGTACATGCACTCGCCTGTTTTCGGGTTCAGCACTATAGCAACATGGGCAAAAGGCTCGTAAAGCGGATATCTCTTCACAATCTTGAATTTTTTAGGTATAGACTTCGGAGGAGGTGGCGGAATAGCCACTTCTTCATGTTTTCCAACATTTACTTTTATTCTTAATGTTCTTAGTTTAGCCAGTTTCTCTTTGAGCCGTAGTTTAGGCATTCGTGTTTCTCCTATCCTTTTACTTAAACATGTTCGGCGTATTAAATCTTATGTCGCCCGAAACGCTACACATCACCGTTCTTCCTCAACCGAGAACGCAATAACCTTCAACTTGACCAACACAACAATTATAGCCACAATAACTATTGGAACAATAATCAAAAGAATCGTCATTAACGACCAGCCACCCCCAGTTTCAGGGGTCACAGTTATTGTTGTTTCACTCTGTCCGCTTATATATCCATTTTTGGATACGTTAGCTGTTACGATTATGGATAATTGTGCTGTTGCTCTCGGAGCATTAAAGACAAGTATACAACAGCCCTCCGGATCAGTGGTTCCATTTGCAACTGAAAAGTTTCCATGGGTAGACGACATCGTAACCAAAGCATCTTTAACAGGCGTTCCATTGCATGTAACATAAACAGTTACGACGGTTGATTCTCTAGAATTAATAATAGGTGAAGAGGGGTTAACTTCAACGCTGAGTATTCCAGGGTCAACAGTTATATTTGAGAGACTTTCTCCGACAGCGTATCCAATTTTTGAGGCTTGCACTGTAATAGTGATATTGGATTGTTCGTTAACTTGCGGAGCTGTAAAGATGAAGGTCGCATTGCCATAAACATCAGTTAATCCTTCAGTCGCAGAGAAGTATCCGCCGTTTTCCGATGTTACGGTAACACTTGCATTTGGGACAGAAACCATTTCGTATGTCACGTGGACGGTTATATTTATTTTCGCTTCCGAAACTGTGACATTGGGTTCAGCGGTGGCTTGGACAGCCAGCACTTTCGGTACTATGGTGATTGCTATTTGTCCTTCTCCGTTCACGTATCCACTTTTTATCGCGGTCACCGTGATGGTGGCGCTAATCGTTGTTGTTGTTTGTGGAGCAGTGAAAAAGAGTCTGGCGTTGCCGTTTGAATCTGTAGTCTCTGTTGTCGCGGAGAAGTTTCCACCACTATCTGATGACGCTGCAACCGCTACACCTGAAATTGGAGCTGAGTCACAAGTTACGTAGGCAGTTATGGTAGATGCTGCTTCAGAGACAATTATAGTGAGATCAGCAGTTATTTCTACAACAAGTGCTTTTGGTTCTACAGTTATTGTTCCTTGACCATGTTCCTCTGCATACCCCATTTTTATGGCTGTAGCCGTAACAGTGACATTGATCTGGCTCAATACTTGAGGAGCTGTGAAAAGAAATGTCGCACTACCGTTTACATCGGTAACTCCTACAGTCGCTGAAAGATTTCCATAATCCGACCACAATAAGAGTAGGACATCTGCAACTGGCTGGTCAAAGCCAGCCGTTACATGGATAGCCACAGTTGCTGTTTCTTCAGATTTGATTGTCGTCGGTTCAGCGGTTACTTGAACTGTGAGGGGCGGAAGAACCTTCAAATATCTGTAGTCGGACCCGTCTGCATATCCAGTTCTAGAGGCTCTTCCAATGATTCTAACATCAGTTGCTTCCGTAACATTTGGAGCAGTGAACGTTGTTGTGAAGTAACCAGCTGAGTCTGTTAAACCCGACAGAGGTGTGAAACTTCCACCTTTCACTGAAAACAACGTAACAGTTGCGTTCTCTACTGCACTTGTCCTGTCTGACACGTAAATTGTGACTAAAACTTCGTCATTGTAATTAACGGTATAGTTACTGAGAGTAATAGACGCTTCCAAAGGTGTAAGGTTTTGAACGCTTATCGCCACTGCAGAGCTGTCACTCTCATTGCCAAAGTCATCCTTTACTGTTAATTCCGCCGTGTAGACACCAGTTGAAGAATAGTTGTGAGCAAAGAGCGATAATGTTGTCCAACTGTTATTCATTCCATCTCCGAAATCAAAAAAGTATTGGTCAACACGCCCTTCATCATATGAATCTGTACCTATGAACGTGACAGCTTGATTTGGTGCAACTAGACTCTTGTCTGTCCAAAGGATTGCTGTGGGACGCGTGTTTTCGTAGTCAATGGG
>JAOZHM010000066.1 GCA_026014845.1 Candidatus Bathyarchaeota archaeon | reverse complement strand
GATCCTTCACATTTGCCAAAAATGCAGAAGAAACTTCACGCATCAAGAAGCGAAATACCTCAAAACATTCTCTTACAAAATAACTGACAAAACAGTAAACAACTTCAGAAAAGACATACCCATTCTAGACAACCTCAAAAAAATCCTCACACAAGAAGGATTCAAAGTCCAATTGCACCCCAAAATAGCAGGCGCTTCCGGCGTTCAACACTCTTTTGACATCCTAGCAGAAAAAAACCAAAACCTCCTAGTTATCGACATATCCATAACGGGCAACAAAAACGACATGATATCACTTCTAGGGAAAAAAGTCGACGTGAACCCCACTAAAGCATTAATCATCGACCTATCAAAATTAGAGGAATTAACCCCACTTGAAAAAGTATACGACATAACGGTTTTCAAAACCACAAACAACCTCAAAAAAGACTTCGAAAACTTCCTAGAAGCGCTGGATTCAACATCAACCCAAAAAACCCCAGAAAACACAAGCACACACTAAACAAGCATACCTTCTTGTAATTGATATGTATGCGCATGGAAGATTAAGGTTCTATGCCTAAAGAACAGAAAAGGATTTTAGCGTGGCTTTTTGCGGGTTACTGTTCCCTCTTCTAGTTCTTTGACGCGTGTTTCTATGAACTCCGTGACTTTTTCTTGGCTGTATTTTTTGGCTTCTTTTTGTTTCTTCAGATGTTCTCTGATTTTGTTGAGAACATTGTCCATATCGAAGGGTTTGAGTATGTAGGCGTCTGCGCCTTTGTTCACGGCTTCAATGGCATTTTGTAATGAGGGATAGCCTGTGATGATTATTTTGACCATTTTTGGTGTGGTTTCTTTGATGGCATTCAACAGTTTTGTTCCTTCCATGTTTGGAAGTCGGATGTCTATCAAGGCTAGGTTGTAGAATTTGGCGTTGGACTTTTCTATGGCTTCTTTTCCGTTTTCGGCAGTGTCAACAACGTATCCTTCTTCTTCCAATATTGTTTTTAGCACTTTCCTTATGCCTTCGTTGTCGTCGACAACAAGGATTCTGGCACGTTCACCCATATTTTTTCACCTCCTTCTATTTTTGGTTTGATAGGAATTGTTACTGTGAATGTTGTGCCTTTGTTGACTGTGCTTTCTACCGAAATGTTGCCTCCGTGGGCTTCCACAATTCGTTTGCAGATGGGTAAGCCTAATCCCATTCCCTTTGCTTTTGTTGTGAAAAGAGGTATCCAAATTTTCTCCATGACTTCCTTTGGTATACCTACTCCAGTGTCAGTGAAAGAGATTTCCAAGTTGCCATTTGATTCTTTGCTTGTAATTGTTAATGTACCGCCTTTAGACATGGCGGCGATTGCGTTTTTAATGATGTTGACAAAGGCTCTTTCTATTTTTGGGACGTCAACCTTTATTTTTGGTTTGTTCTCAGTTAGGTCTGATATTCGTATGTTTTTTGGGATTTTGATTAGAGTCAATGAATCTTTTGTGATTGATTTTGGAGTGGTTTCTGTCAGCTCTAACCGTATCTCTCTTGAGTATTCTAGGAGGTCACTTATGATTTTATTCGAGTATCCTATGCTTTTCTCGACAAGCTCTAGCATTTCCCTTGATTTCTTGTCCATTTTTGGGCCTAACTTCGTTTTCAAATAGTATGTGGCGCCGGCGATGCCTGTTAACGGATTGCGTAGGTCGTGGCCTACCATAGCTGCCATTTCTCCAATGGCTGCGAATCTTTCAGCCTTGAGAAGCTGTTCATGTGCTTCCTTCAGTTGTCTAGTTCTCTTCTCAACCAGTTCCTCCAGACGCTCAGAATACTCCTGCAATTTCTCCTCCATCTGCCTACGTTCGGTGACATTGGCAAAGAATCCCACCGTTGAAACGAACTCACCATCCTTGAGCATGGATCTGGCGTTCCCGCTTACCATTATCTCCTCTCCGTCTTTGGCAACGAAAACAGCTTCAACGTCACGAACCGATTTTCCTTTCACGACTTGCTTGAAGATATCCATGCAGTGCTTGCGGTAATCTTTTCGAATAACGTCCATCAAAGTAATCTTTTTGAGATCCTTGTCTGTATAGCCCAATACCTTCTTCCATTCTTTGTTGACGTAGACGAACTTGCCCTCTGCGCTAACGGATTGAATCAGTACGTTGGCCGTGTCAAGCATAGTTCTGTGCTTTTCCTCGGCTTGCTTCAGCGCCTCCGTCGCCTGTTTGCGTTCAGTAATGTTTCGTGCAATTCCGAGAGTCCCAACAGTTTTTCCATTGATTATTAATGGCTTTGAAGTGACTTCAACCAGAACCGTTTTCTTGAAGGCTGTTTTGAGTTCTAATTCGAGTCTAATTGGCTTTCCTCTGATTACACCTAGAAAACCTTTAATTGCCTTAGGCAAGCTT
>JAOZHM010000065.1 GCA_026014845.1 Candidatus Bathyarchaeota archaeon | reverse complement strand
TATTGATGAGTTATATATAAGATTATAACTACATAATATGACGTTATTGTAATATTATATTCGCATTATTAAGTAGTTGTAGTGTGGCTTCACTGTCCTTCAACGATAATACTCGAGATCGCCCCACATCATAGACTATCAGCAAGCCGCTTCTCTGTAAAACTTTGACATGGCGGTAAAGTGCTGCGTAATCCATATCCAAGGCTTCGGCTATAGCTTTAATATGCAATGGTCTTTTTGTTTTGTTTATGAGAAGCAGGATTCTAATCCTCGTTTCGTTACCTAAAGCGTTGAAGATTCTAGAAACCTTGCCTAATTCAAGCTCTAGATTTGATGACATTTGTAACTCATTATGATATATTATATCTACATTTATGACCTTTTCGCTAAAGCTAGCCAACTATGAAGAAAAACTCTCAGAAGCAACAAATCACATGGAAAAAAGGGAATTACTGGAGTAGACTACACTTGGAGGTAGTTATATCGATATATTGATCTACGAGTAAAACATAATTTAGTTAGCTAGCTTCACTCGTATTAAGGTTAGTCGTGCACGCGTGTTTTAATTCAATCAAAAATTGAAGCTCTAAGAATATTGGTGACTAGCTAACTCGGCATGGTATTGCTGAATTGATTTGACCTTTGTTTTTCCCGCACTATAAGCGGCAATACCCCTGACTGCGGCCAAAGCAGCTGTCAATGATGTGATATATGGCACTTTGTATTTAATGGCAGTCTTACGTATATAAGAATCGTCATACTTGCTCAATTTACCTGAAGGAGTATTTATCACCAGCTGTATCTCTTTATTTTCAATAGCGTCAGTGATATTAGGTTGTCCTTCATGTTCTTTGAGAATATGTTCAGAAACGACGCCATGACTGGCTAAAAAAGCCTGTGTCCCAGTTGTAGCTCTTATCTTGAAACTCAATTTAATGAATTGTTTGGCAACTTCTATCAAAGAAGAACGGTCACGCTCAGCGACAGTTATCAGTACAGTTCCCTTGGTCGGTAACGAGTTTACTGCCTCTTGAGCTTTCCAATAAGCCAGATCGAAGGATTCAGCGATGCCGAGTACTTCACCGGTGGATTTCATTTCAGGTCCAAGCACCGGATCGACTTCTGGAAACATATTGAAAGGAAATACGGCTTCTTTAACTCCAAAGTATGGAATTAAACGCTTTTGCAGGTTCAAATCCTTTATTTTCTTTCCCATCATCAAGCGTGTGGCTAAGCTTGCCATTGGTATATTGCACACTTTAGATACCAGCGGAACGGTTCTGGAGGCACGTGGGTTTGCCTCAAGAACATAGACTATATCCTCGCATATAGCATATTGGATATTCATTACGCCGGTTACTTTAAGCTCACTAGCGATACGCCGCGTATATTCTTCAATAGTATCGATATGCTTCTTCGTTAAAGTAATCGGTGGAATTACACAAGCTGCATCTCCGGAATGAACACCGGCATATTCGATATGTTCCATAACTGCCGGAATAAAGACGTCACTTCCATCAGATAGGGCATCAGCTTCGGTTTCGATAGCGTTTTCTAGGTAACGATCGATGAGGATATGACGGTTAGGTGTGACTGCGACAGCTGCTGTTACATACAATTTCAACTCATCTTCATCGTGGACTATCTCCATGCCGCGGCCACCGAGCACGTAGGAAGGACGTAGGATAAGTGGGTAGCCGATACGTTTCGCTATCACCAATGCCTCTTTAAGATTTATAGCAGTGCCTGACTCCGGCATTAGAATGCCGTATTTTTGCATCATTTGACTGAAACGACCGCGGTCAGAGGCGATATCTATCGAATTAACCGATGTACCCAGGATTTTCACACCTAATTTTTCCAGTTCAGCGGCAATATTGAGTGGAGTTTGTCCGCCGAATTGGACGATGACTCCAATGGGTTTCTCTTTTTGGTAAATACTCAAAACGTCCTCAACGGTCAGTGGTTCGAAATATAATTTATCTGAAGTATCGTAGTCAGTAGATACCGTCTCAGGATTGCAGTTCACCATGATTGTTTCGTATCCCATCTCCCGCAGAGTAAAGGCGGCGTGGACACAACAGTAATCAAATTCGATACCCTGACCAATACGGTTAGGTCCACCACCTAAAACCATCACCTTCGGACGTTGGCTAACTGTGGTCTTATCGGGTGCATTATATGTAGAGTAGTAGTACCTAGCATTTTCTGTCCCACTTACTGGAATAAAGTCCCATGATTCCAATGATCCTAACTCAACACGTTGTTTACGTATCTCCGCTTCATCTACGGCGAGTAATTTGGCTAAATATTTATCAGCAAAGCCATCTTTCTTTGCTTGAATAAGTAAATCACGTGGAAGTTTTCTGCCTCTATAACTGATGATTTTCTCTTCTTCTTCCACCAGTTCTTTCATTTGCTGGACAAACCAGGGCTTGATAAACGTTTTCCGATAAAGCTCCTGGATATCCGCACCTTTGCGAAGGGCTTCATACATAATAAATTGACGTTCGCTGGTAGCGTAGTTAAGCATTTGCATTAATTCTTCAAGTGGCTTTTCATTGAAGTCTTTGGCAAATCCCAGCCCGAACCGTCCTATCTCCAGAGACCGGATGGCCTTCTGGAAAGCTTCTTTATAATTTTTACCGATACTCATAACCTCGCCGACGGCACGCATTTGGGTGCCAAGTCGGTCTTCTGCGTCACGGAATTTCTCAAAAGCCCAACGGGCAAACTTAATCACTACGTAATCGCCGGAAGGAGTATATTTTTCCAGAGTACCCTCTCGCCAGTATGGTAACTCATCAAGAGTTATACCTACAGCTAATTTGGCTGAGATTAAAGCGATAGGGAAGCCGGTGGCTTTCGAAGCCAGGGC
>JAOZHM010000064.1 GCA_026014845.1 Candidatus Bathyarchaeota archaeon | reverse complement strand
GTTGTCGGTGCGATAGCTTACATTGTAGGCTTCACTTACTACATGGGTTCTTTTATGGGGATTATCCCCGCCGAAACAGGTGTAGACCTTGGAGCGATAGGGCTAGCGCCAACACTACTATCGTACTTACTTCTTGGAGCCTCACTTTTCGTGTCGCTGATTTCAGCGTTAGCGTTAGCAATTTCAATATCTGTTTTCGCTGAAGACGTAAAAGGTGCCCAAGCCTTGGTAGGACCTCTGTCCATGTTATTGATCTTTCCAATGATTTTTATGATGTTCACTGATATCTACTCCTTGCCATTTCCCTTGATGATTGTCTTACTTGCAATACCGTTCACACACCCTATGCTAGCGTCTAAGGTAGCTTTCACTGGTGACTACCTAACAGCTGTTATGGGCATTGTTTACGTGTCGATATTTACGATTGCAGTGCTCTACATTGCAGCGAGACTATTTGGCACGGAGAAAATCTTGACGGCGAAGCTGAAGTTTAAGGGGCTAAGAAGACGCAAAGGAAAGCCAGCTGAATAACAATAGTAAAGCTTTTCTGTAGAACATACAAAACTTGTTTTGGTGTTTGTGAATTGGGAATCCAACAGATTGAAGTTTATTCCGTTACTTTACGTTATAAGGAAACTTTCCGAATTGCTACGGGAGCAAGCTCTGAAAGCCATAACATTGTGGTTAAGATACTCACGGATGACGGGGTGGTTGGATGGGGTGAATCATCGCCTTCGCAAAGGGTAACAGGTGAAACCTCAAAAACGGTTGTTGAAGTGTTAGACAAGATTGCACCAAAGCTTCTCGGCATGTCGCCGCTGAGAATTGAGCAGGACATCGAACTCATGGATTCAATTGTTGAGGGAAATCCATCTGCAAAGGCAGCTGTAGACATGGCTTTGCATGATATTTTGGGAAAAACTGCTCGCAAACCGCTCTTCATGCTTATGGGTGGCTACCGCACAGAAGTCTTGACAGACATAACTTTAGGCATTAAATCTCCGGAAGAAATGGCTAAAGACGCTGTTAAAGCCGTCAATGAAGGGTTTAAAGCTTTGAAGGTGAAGGTTGGAGTCGATCCCACTGAGGATGTTGAACGTATAAAGCTCATTCGTAAAGCAGTCGGAGATAACGTAGACGTAAGGCTTGATGCGAATCAGGGATGGACACCTGAACAAGCCATAGAAGTTCTTGGCAAACTAGAGAAGTTTAACATTCAGTTTGCTGAGCAACCAGTTTCAGCAGAAGACCTGAAAGGTTTGGTGAAAGTCAGGAAAAACTCGGCGATACCAATTATGGCTGATGAAAGTGTGCATTCGCCTGAAGATGCTCTTCGCTTGATTATGGCGGAGGCAGTGGACCTTATGAATATTAAGCTGATGAAGTGCGGAGGACTGTTGAGAGGTAGGAAAATCGCTAATATTGCTGAAGCTGCTGGAATACCTTGCATGATTGGTTGTATGGGTGAATCAGGAATTGGGATAGCGGCTGGAGCACACTTGGCTGCAGAAGTTAAAAATATTCAATATGCAGACTTGGACTCTGACCTTTTGCTGAAAGACAAACTTGTTAAAAAGGGTGGAACAGAAGTCAAAAATTCGATGCGGATTTTTCCGAAGCAGTATGGGTTAGGCATAGAAGAGTTGAATCAGAAGCTCTTGGGGAAGCCGAAAAGAATTTACAAGTAGCTGATGTTAGTAATGTTTAGGAGTATGCAAATTTGGTTTCTCTTAGAGCTTTGGCTCCTTCCTTAACTCGAATTACTACTGCTGCGGCTGTTGGAGCTGCGTTGCACATTGGTCAAGGAAATCCCAATCTAATAGACGAGAAGGCAATCCAGTTTTCAAGAGCAGTGTTAGCTCAAACCGACATTGAAGGAGAAGTTATCTCATGTGAAGGACCTAAAGACAACGCGCCTGCATTTGCGCGGAGAGAAAGAGTTGGCACCGGAAAAGGTCCCAAGGTTGAGTTGGTCATAGACCCTGTTGACGGCTCAACAGCCGCTTCTAAAGGCAGAAAAGACGCCATCTCTGCTCTCGCTTGCGCACCTGCTGGCTGTTTTCAAGTTCTTCCAGACGACGGATACTATTTCAAAGTGGCAACTGACCACCATTCAGTTGGCAAAATCTCTTTAGACATGTCCGTCGAAGAAATTGTGCGCAGAGTAGCTCAGGAAAAGGGTTTGCTTCTTCAAAACTTCACTGTTATAATGTTGGAGCGTGAAAGGCATCTGGAGATTCTGAAAAGCTTGAGAAACTTGGGTGTCAGAATAATTTTGATTCCTGACGGTGACATTGCAGGGGCAGTTGTTACCTGCAGGCCCGGTTCTGGAGTTGATCTTCTTGTGGGCGCTGGTGCTGGACCTGAAGCAACTATTGCGGCGACTGCTGTAAAATGTCTGGGTGGCACCATGCTTGTGAAGGTTTGGAGAGACAAGAATGATGACTCTAATCGTTTGGATAGGCTGAGGGCAGAAGGTGTTGATGTAGACAAAACTTACGACGAGAATGAGTTAGCTAAGGGCAACGAATTGGTTCTTGCTGCTTCTGGCGTTACGAAAGGCGAACTGTTAGACGGTGTCCGCTTTATTCCAAACGGAGCGATTGTTAACTCAATCTGCATGAGACTGCCAAGCGGAACCGTGGAAAAATCGGAAACAACCATGCACTTCAAAGGACACCCAGTCTATAAACAATTTTTAACATAGAACCAACTTTATTGGAGTTCTGTCTTTGGTTCGGAAACTGTTAGCAAAGCTACAATCACGCCTACAAGACTTGCGAAAGCGCAGGCGATGAAAGGCAATTCAGAAGAAGCTACCTCGTATATGAAGCCGCCAATTGTGG
>JAOZHM010000063.1 GCA_026014845.1 Candidatus Bathyarchaeota archaeon | reverse complement strand
TTACAATCCTTCGTACAAGCGATTCTGTCAAGGTTACCGACGCGATTCTTCATCCTTGTCCAGTTCTTTCAAAGTTAACCACACAAGATCTTACTGGAACAATCCCTGTTGTTCGCGAAGTCGATGGCATCCATATAGGAGTTGCACATGGAAGTTTAGTAGGAAAATCTCCTGTGCCTACTTGGGAAGATGTAGATTTGCCAATTGATCCAGCATGCATTGATAGAACTGGTATAGATTACCTTGCTTTAGGTCACTGGCACAGTCATAGAACTTTTGAAGATAGCACTGGAATAGCCCGAATAGCATATTCAGGAACTCATGAACAAACTAATTATGGCGAAGATAATGCTGGACACTGTTTGTTGGTTCAAATTGATGGGAAAGGGGATGCACCGAAAATTGTGCCTATTAAAACGGGTCAATTGACATGGGTGTCTATGGAGTTTGAAATGAAAGATTCTTCCTCCCTTATTGAACTGGAAAAGTATTTTGAATCAATCAAAGGGATTGATATGGTTAGATTGGTTCTTCATGGAGAATTGCCATTAGAATTTAAAGAAGAGCTCGATAATATATTAGAATTTCAAACAACAATACATAAGAACTCAAGAGTAAAATTAGACTCACTCAACATTAGAGTGCCACCTTCATTAGAAGCACCACCTGATTTTGGAGATCCAACCTTAAATCAGACTGAAATACATTTGAAACAATTACTAGCAAATGAGATTGACCCAAGAAAGAGAAGAATAATCATTGAGGCTCTTACTCACTTACAAAGATTTGGAAAGGGGATTGAGGTATGAAGCTTCATTGGGTTGAACTCGAAAACTGGAGACAGCACACTAAAACAAGGATTGATTTTGATGAGGATACAACAGTCATATATGGACCAAATGAGACGGGGAAATCAACTGTATTTGAAGCTTTGAGCAGAGGGTTTTTTGACAAGTCTAGCACTCATGCTGAGGCCATCAAGCGCATTAACCCCCTTACAGCTTCTGGAAATGTAACATCAACAGTTCGGACGGAATTCACGCTCAATAAAACAAGTTACCGTGTGGAGAAGAATTTTAACTTAAGGAGTGGAACCTCATTGTATAAAATCGATGATGAAAGCAGTACACTTCTGGCACAAGACAACTCAGCAGATGAAGAACTGATACAATTATTAGAGGCAGAATTACCATCTACAAGGGGAAGCAAGCCCTCACAATGGGGTGCTCTTCGCTGGTTATGGACACCTCAGGACTATCGAGAACTTCCAACCGATAAAGAAGGGGACCCGACCACTTCTCTACATCTAGAAACAAAAGATGGGGAAGGCGTGCTTGTTACTCCGAAATTTCAGGCCGTTCAAAATTCTGTTCAAACTTCCTATGCTCAATATTTTACAAGGACTGGAAAAACTAGTAAGGATTCACTTATATCAAATACCAAAGAAGAAATTGAAACTCTTCAACAGGGGAGTGTTGAACTTAGAGATAAAATAAAAAATGTGGATCATGAAAAACAACAATTAGAAAACCTTCAAAGACAACTCCCTATACTTGAGAAAAATATCATAGAGACAAAAGAAGAATTGGAAAAAGCTAGAAGCGAGGCAATTGACTTTTCTTCGATTGAGTCTGAGTTAAAGGCATCTGAAGCCGGTGTTAGGGAAGCAGAGAGGGATTTTGATGATGCAAAGAAGGCGCTAATAGAGCTTGAAAAATCAGCGGAAAAAATAGAGAAGCTCCAAAAGAAAGAAAAAGAAACAAGAGAGAATCTTTCTCGACTTGAAGCTTTATGCGAACAGTTGGAAGGACGCCAGCAGGGAATAAAAGAGAAAGTGGAAGAGAGGGCGATGAAGATAAGGGAGTGCGAAGAGCTTACGAGAGATGCACGAATCTTGTGGACCAAATCCGGCACTATGGAAAAAACCGAGGTGTTGGAGAAGAAAATAAAGAGGATAAAAGTTCTTGATGACCAAATTGAAAGTCTAAGGGAAAAGGAAGTGCCGATTACGCCTACTGACAAAGAGGTCGAGAAACTCATCCAGAGTCAGATGCGAATCGAAGTATTAAAGGAGAGCTTAACAGTAAGAGGGCTTGCAGTAAATGTTATTCCTGGCGAAAAAGGTTCACTTGAAGTTGAGGTAGATGGAGAGAGAATCAAAGATGGAAAATTAACTGCAACAGGGACTGAGAGCGTAAGTGTGGGAGCTCAGGGTTTGGGGAAAGTTATAATCAAAGCCAAACTAGAGCAGGCGCACGATGCTAAGGTTGACATTCTGAGCTTGGAAGGAAGTATTCAGAGGGAGCTAACAAAATATGCTTTAAATTCGATAGACGAACTAAAAGAGCTAAGTCGTACCCAAAACGATATTTCAAACAGTATAAAGTTATTAGTTGCAGAAAGAAGGGGAGTTGACG
>JAOZHM010000062.1 GCA_026014845.1 Candidatus Bathyarchaeota archaeon | reverse complement strand
TCCTTTACACATAACCGGATGGTCTATTTTCGACTCCAGCTAAATCCAGACCGATTATTGACATAATAAAACTTTTAAATTAATGAGAGTCGTTGCATAAGTAATTATGAACTAACTAATTTATAAAAACTGACAACTTCATTTATACGTTTTTCAACTGTGAAATCAAATCTCTTCATCAAAACAGTAGAATGCACCTCATCTACTCTTTCGCTCTTTAATTGCTCTCCTAATTCTTCTAGATCATTAACAACAAATCCTACTCCATGCTCTTCTATAAACTTTTTTTGAGTCTTGTGAGGAAAGGATAATACAGGTAAACCACAAACGATGTACTCTATTAATTTATTTGATAGTACAACATCTAGATGTTCTTTATTTTTAACAGTGTTAAAACCTGCCCAACCAAAATCATATTGCGTAAGCTCTTGAAGCAAAGTTTTTGGATCTAATTGGCCATGATAGTGCAAGAAATTATTTCCTTCAGCTAGTTTCTTGTAATCTTCATTTTCATGCGAAACATAGATGTGCATGTGCATCCCGTGACTTGCTATCTCCTTAAAGATATCTCTCAAATCGTAATGACTCCCCTCGATGACACTGTCAACTGTACCTTCGTATACTATGTGTATCTGACCATCTCTTCTGGATAGTTTCTCTTTCAAACGGTCAGGAATCATTGACTCCGGTACATAATTACAAAAAACCAAATCTCTTTTTGGATTTACTCTGTACTTTCGTTGGACATAATCTCTTAATCCTTCTGTTACATAGATTCTACCGTCACTTTTCTCGTTAGCAAACTTCTCAGTCTCCAAGACCTCTATGCCATCTGGCTCTAGAGAATTCTTTCCGTACTTGGTTTTTCGGAGAGAGAGCACATCATGGTTATCATGAATAACAGGCAGGTTGTCCACAGCCTTTATCGCCGAGGCCGTTAAAAAATCAGGTGCGTTATGGCTGTGTATAATTTCTACATCGTACTTTTCTACTGCATCTTTAATACGTCTCTCTGGATTTTTCTTATCTAGTTTTATAAATTTTTCAAAAAGTTCATCACCATAACCATAGAATTCGGTCAATGTTTGGTCAAAATAACCAAAATAAACCTCAACGTCAGGTATATTCTTAAATCCTTGGGCATATTTTAAAGCTCGTATACAAGGTTGAGGTTGTAAAAATAACACTCTCATTCTATCACTACCTTGATACTACATAGTGAATATTCAATTCGGCATAATTCCCGCCTAGTGTTCACGCATAACATCTCCCTCATATCCGATCATTATGTAGACATTTTTTATTCCTGCTTCCTTAAGCCCATGGAGAACTCTTCTCGCAACCTGAAGAAGAGGTTTGAGCCCAGCATATTTTCTCAGCCTACTTCCCTCTCCAGCAGCCAAAACCAAAGCGTGAATTGAGCTACCATTCATGTCGTTCATAGTGCTTTCCCCCTATTAAAATCCGCGCGCGCTATAGCCCTTTTGGGCTAAAGGTATGTCTACGAGGCAATATTTATAGATTTGTTAAAGACTTGTTCGAAAATTAACCGAAATAATTACTAGCAAAGATTATATATTAACTGTCTTGATATGCTAAGAAAGGTGTTGATAATGTACGACATTGTAAGCCTGCAGATAATTTCTTTAGAAGAGCTATTGAACAATCTATTGAACACGTTTGTGAACATGGTTCCTGGAATAGTTGGGGCGATAGTTGCGCTGATCATAGGCTGGATAGCTGGAAGAGCTTTAGGCAAAGGAGTATCCACAATCCTAGACAAAGTCGGAGTCGATGATGCACTACGCAAAACAGTGATTGGCAGGTCAATAGAGAAATCCGGAATAACGTGCGTGCACTTCTTCGACCTTATTGTGAGGTGGTTTGTCTATTTGATAGCTATTCTGGCAGCTGCAAGCATACTGGACATAGAAGTTCTAAGCGAGTTTTTGAACAGCGTCGTTTCCTACGTACCGAGCTTCATTGCAGGCGTATTCATCCTAATCTTCGGCTTCATAATTGTCGACTACTTTGCTGACTTCTTTGGGGCTCTCGGCAGAGAAGCAAAAATAGAATTCACAGGCATAATAGCCTCTGGATTAAGACTGCTCCTATACTTTGTGATAATAGTGATATCCCTAAGTGTGATGCGCATAGACATCACCATCCTATACATATTCGCCACTGCCTTAGCATGGGGCATAGCGGTTGGAGCTGGAGTTGGTATTGCCATAGCAGTTGGATGGGGCTTCAAAGATGCGGTAAGAGAAAAAGCCAACGAATGGATTAAAACAGCCACCGAAGCAGCGAAAAAGGCGGAAGAGATATCGGAAAAATAGAAATAGAAAGGCAAGTTCTCCCATGTTCCTTTTTTTTAGACACATGGGAAGAAATAACTATGCTAGACTAAGTTCCTTAACCTTCTTAATCGCGTAATTCACAATTTTTCTTGGCTTCTTCAACGCTTTCCCATTCTTTGAATTTAACCCATTTATGAGGTTCCAGCACGCGCCAGAATCTTCTAATTGCAAATATGGTTCTACCGACCGCTTTAACACCGCTCTTTCCTTTACCTTTAAATGAAGGGCTACAACACAATTCCAGTTATGAAGAAAGTGAAAGACTTCGAGATAGAAAAGTCACGCAACTTGAGAGAGATTTTAGCCCAAATGGAAGAATTAGGTGGCTTCCAAGGAAACAAGATAGCTGAAGCCGTGAACATCCTAGAAAGAATGATTAGGAATAAAACAGTGCTGAATTTCCTTTCCTTCCCAGCGTGTCTAGTGGCAACCGGGATAAGAGGCGTTTTTAAAGAGATGGTGAAGAGCAAATGGTTCGATTTAGTCATCACAACCTGTGGGACTCTAGACCATGATTTAGCGAGAAGCTGGGGGGACTATTACTGCGGTTCTTTCGAATTGGACGATGAGGAGGTAAAGAAAAAAGGTTTCAGCCGGCTGGGCAACGTTTTGGTTCCAGACAAAGTTTACGCTGAACAGGTGGAAAAAAATGTTCAAGGATTTCTGAGCGAAATTTACGAAGAAAAGAAAGAGTTAGCAACTTATGAGTTAGTTTGGGAATTTGGAAAAAGACTAGACTCCAAGGATTCGATAATTTATTGGGCAGCCAAAAACAAAATTCCGGTCATAGTTCCTGGCATAACCGACGGAATGATTGGATACCAGCTGTGGATGTTCTCCCAACACAAAGATTTCAAGATTAATGTTCTGAAAGATGAACAGCTATTGAACGACCGAGTTTGGGATGCTGAGAAAACTGGGGCTCTAATAGTTGGTGGAGGAATATCAAAGCATCACACGATTTGGTGGAATCAGTTCAAAGGAGGATTGGATTACGCTGTTTATCTAACCACAGCCATTGAAGAGGATGGTTCTTTATCTGGAGCAAGACCTAGAGAGGCTGTTTCTTGGGGTCAGATAAAAGAGAACGCTGAGAAAGTTTTCATTTTTGGCGAAGCGAGCTCGATTCTGCCTCTCATAGTCTCTGCCTTAGCGGAAAGATTGCAACACCTATGAATTCGATGTCCGCTAACAATTTTCCGAATCATGGCTTGATTCCTTCTTGAAAAAGGTCTCCAACTTTCTGGTTTTCGATCTCTTCAATATTCCCGCACACTTTTTAGGGTCTAAAGCCTTGAAATCCAATTCAAGGGTTACTAAGAGCCTTTGAACTCCCTTCGCAATGTTTGGTGCAACAAGAATTCCCCGTACCTTACGATTTACCTTACTCCTAATTGCGTCAACATACTTTGCGAGTTGAAGCACAGCTTCGTTGCCTGCTGTTTTGCGCTTGATCTCCACAACGACAAAATTACCATCTTTATCCATTCCATAAACATCCACGAAGCCCGGCTCAACCTTTTTCTCATAGCTTATAGGTTTGAATCCTTCCTCGACAAGCGAAGGCTCTGATAAAATTGCTTTTTGCATGTCCTCCTCGCTTGCGTAGAGGGAGAACTGTCCAGAATCCATAAGGCTTAGAGCAGAAACCATGTGGATTTTGTCAAAAAACACCGAAACAGACTCGGCTGGCCTGCGCCTTACAGCACGAATCTCCAACGAGTTGTCTGTAACTCGAATGTGAAAAATGCAGCCAGGAGGTTGCCAGTTGACAGGCTCATAGCCAACTGAACGGTGAACAAGAAGGGAGCCATCCTCCTTGATTATCAATATGCGTTCTCCGGGTTCCAGTTTTGAGCTTGCCCTTCCCCTGTAATTAACCCAGCAGTCACCAATGACAAGTATCGTTTTACGTTGAGAAACAGCATCCTTAAGGACTTTTTCCGCTTCCTCAACGCTTGGACTCACTAAAACAGTAAAGGGTTTGGAGTTTAACACGATATTCGCCAATAGTTTTAGAAGCTTTTATTATACATAAGATTTCTGAAGGATTCGCATGAGCGAGTGGGATAAGAAGCGAGATGTGATGCAGCGTTATGATTTAACGGCACACTTTTATGATATGCGATATGCTGAGGAACAAACTGCAAAAATTGAGGCTGTTATGGAAAGCATAAGCATGGAAAAAGAAGGTTTAGTTTTAGATGT
>JAOZHM010000061.1 GCA_026014845.1 Candidatus Bathyarchaeota archaeon | reverse complement strand
TGTCCGATAAAAAAAGCAATACTTCGACCAATATTAAAGCGATAATGAGACTGTTTGCTAGTGCATTGCTTTCCAAAAATTGAACAATTGATAGCCAACCTATCTGTTGAAAAAGCACGATTAAGGATTGCCTGAAATACAAAATCCCTAAAAGAGCAACTATTGGAAGTGAGAACATTAGGCAATATTTTATTATTCGTCTCATACAAGAGTGCTTTATCTACCAGAATATAAAAGTACTCTGCAAAAGCCCATTTCCGTTCTCTATGCTAAAGTTATATGTCACAAAAGACAGACAACAAGTTTTAAATGTGGGATACTTATTTTGAGTTGATTGAAGCAAACATCATTCACGGGTTGAGAACTATGTCAGAAATTGGATTAAGGTCTAGAATGCTGGTTAAAGATGTTATGAGCAGCCCAGTAATAACCATAGATGAAGAGGCACCAGCAAATCAGGCTGCAGGACTCATGGACAAGCATGGTTTGGGCTGCATAATAGTAACAAGTAAAGAGGGAAAACCCCTCGGAATCATCACAGAAAGAGATTTAGTTAGAAGGGTCTTAGCGAAAAACATCAAACCAGACTCTCTTAAAGCAAAAGAAGTTATGACCTCACCTCTGATTACGATCGAGCCCGGAGAAAAAATCAGCGAAGTTGCCAGAAGAATGAGCAGACTAAACATTAGAAGATTAGGAGTTATATATAAGGGGCAACTCGTTGGAGTGCTCTCAAGTAAAGACGTCCTCGGAGTCATGCCTGAACTCATAGAAATCATCCAAGAACAAGCCCTCATGGAAGGCGAGAACAGAGCTCAAGAAGTAGGGGAAGAATCGGCGCCTCTTGCCGGATATTGTGACAACTGTGGAGGCTGGTCAGACAACCTAAAAGAGAGTAATGGAGAATTCATCTGCGAAGATTGTGTAGTCGAACTGGGAAGTGAGGAATGAGGCGGTTGTTTGCGTGTTAGAGAAATTATGGACGAGAGGCATCCGTTTATTTATGAGGATGAACTTGCAACAAAAGCCCGTGCAATGATACGAGATTTCTCCTTAAGAATTCTCCCAGTAGCGGATGAAAACAAAAAGCTACTAGGCATAGTTTCACGTAGCAGTGTAATGGCTATTTCCTCTTCCGTTTCGCTCATAAGAGTTAAGGGCATAATGACCACGCCAAAGCACATAGCAGCGATAGAAAACGACACCTCTTCAACCATCAAAGAGATGATTCGACTAGATGAATGGTATGTACCCGTTGTAAACTCAGCTCAAGACAAAACATACAGAGGAGTTTTAGGATTAGAAAACTTCATCGCGGCTTGGCTCAAAACAAACCCGAACAAACTCTCAAAACCAGTTTCAGAAGTAATGTCAAAAAATGTTGTCGTCTGCTCTCCAGACGATGAGGTTGATAACGTTTGGCGTTTAATGCAAAGCCAATCCTTTGCTGGACTACCAGTTGTTAAAAAGGATAGGCTAGTGGGAATTATTACACAGAAAGACATGCTCGAAAGCGGAACAGATCTGCCCACATTTGAATCCAAAAAGGGACGTTTCCGATCTTCCTCCAAAATTTCCTCAATAATGAAAACAACGGTAATAACCGTAAAAACTTCAGCAAAGATCAGAGAAGCCGCTGAACTCATGATTTCAAAAAACATTGGAAGAATACCTGTAAAAGATGATAAGGGAAGGTTGGTTGGTTTAGTTGACCGTGAAGATGTTGCCAAATTACTTGTTAGATGAGAAGGGAGAAAATTGAGTAGAGAAAGTTTTAGAAGATCGTTAAGGGACAAAGGTCCACTCTCTTTGAAGGCTCGTCCCTCGAAAAAACGGGAAGGCGAGATATTACACATTGCGAAAAGCCCCGTTGTTACAATGGCTCCTACAACACCCATCTACGATGGCATCCAAATAATGACTAAAGAAGGGTTTCGACGAATACCAATAGCAAATCCAGGAACCAGAACATTGGAGGGAATAGTGACAGCTACAGACATAATTGATTACTTGGGCGGTGGGAAAAAATTCCAAATAATCCAGAAAAAATTTGCGGGGAACATTTTCAAGGCCATAAATGAGCCTATAAAACTCATAATGATCAAAAAAGTTGTTTCAGTTAAGACCTCTGCAAAGATAAGCAAAGCAATAGAATTAATGACACAGCAAAACCTCGGCGGCCTACCGGTGGTTGACGACAAAAATCGTGTAAAGGCAATAATTACAGAAAGAGACATTGCCAACATGTTTGCCGACAGAATAAGCGGCGTGACAGTTGCGCGGTTGATGTCGGAAAAAGTAGTGACGGCTATACCAAAAACAACAATTTTTGAAGCTGCAAGAACAATGACGACGCAGGGATTCAGAAGGCTGCCAATAATCTCCGAAGGCAAACTAGTCGGCATAATAACAGCCATGGATATTATACGGTTCTTCGGCACTGGAAAAGTCTTTCAATACCTAAAATCTGGAACCATAACTCAGGTTTTAAACACGCCAGCATTTGAAATAGCAACAAAAGATGTTGCAACCATAGAACCAGACGCGGATGTAGGTCAAGCAGCAAAAATAATGCAAGAGAAAGACATAGGGGCTTTGCCAGTGGTTAAAAACGGAAAACTCGTGGGTATAATAACGGAAAGAGATTTCTTTAAAATAATAGAATAGGCTTAACTAGATAGTGAAGCGCACGTTCTATGAAAATGATAGTTAGCAGTTGATAAGAAAAAATTGATATCCGACTGATGGAGCGGATGGATTCATGGGTAGAAAAGAGCGATGTCCTCAATGTGGGAGTAGGAAGATTATGATAGCTGGAAATTTGAAAAAATGTAAAGTTTGTAAGTATGAATGGACGGGAAAGCCTAGAAGGAAAACTCTCAAGAAAGAGAAAGTCCGATTCTAGGTGAGAATATTTAAATAGAGACAACAAGCAGGCAGATTTTACCGAATGGATGTAATCAAAAAGGGGGGTTATGGGAATTTCAGTGCCGTCTGTTAGAAATCTACAACCTAAAAACTTCTTACAGTTAGAAGCTTTCGACGTCGTCTGTAAATCTAAACTTTGATACAATGATATGGAATAGAATAAACTTTAACATCCTATTCCACCTTATCTCTAGTAAAGAGAGCCGATCAACTTGATTGTTGACCTAATCCTAAGCAACGCGAAAGCCTACATAAACAACGAAATAGTGGATTGCAGCCTCGCAATAAACCAAGGAAAAATTTTCAGAATAGCCAAAGAAGCAAACATGCCTAAAGCAGAAACAAAAATCGATTTAAAAAATCTCCTAGTTCTGCCAGGTTTAATAGACGTTCACGTACATCTTCGAGATGAGGGAAAAGCATACAAGGAGGATTTTTGCAGCGGAACGGCGGCAGCTGCTGCTGGTGGAATAACGACGGTTTTGGACATGCCTAACAATGAACCAGTAACGATGAGCGTTGAAGCCTTAAGAAACCGAATGAAAATTGCTGAAAGAAAAATTTTGGTTAACGTTGGCTTTTACTCCGAATTTCCAAAAAACACGAAGGAAACAGAAGAAATCATTAGGGAAGGCGCCGTGGCTTTTAAGCTTTTTATGTCTGAGCAGATTGGCGGATTAAACATAGACAATGATCACACTTTGTTGGAAACGTTCAAAATCATTAGTAAATTGAAGGTTCCGATTGCCGTTCATGCAGAAGACAAAACAACGTTAAAAAAAGTTGAAGACGAGCTTAAGCGAGACAACTGCAATGACGTTGAAGCATTTCTCAAGGCACATTCAGAAAATGTTGAAGTTACGGCTGTGAAACGTTTATTGAAGATTGCCGAACAAACTAATGTGCACGTGCATTTTTGTCACATAAGCACGGAAAACGGGTTAAAAGCAGTAATTGATGGAAAAAAATCTGGAATCAAAATAACTTGTGAAGCAACACCCCATCACCTATTTCTTTCAGTTGACAATTTAAGGCGAATCGGAACGTCAGCGTTGACAATGCCGCCAACTCGAGAAAATCATCACATTGCAGCCCTCTGGGAGGGAATCAGAAACAGTTGGATTGACATTTTGGCTTCAGATCATGCACCGCACACGCTGGGTGAGAAAAAAGCAGAGTCGGTTTGGGATGTTAAAGTTGGCGTACCAGGCTTGGAAACAACGCTTCCGCTGTTGCTCACAGAAGTGAAGCATGGACGGTTATCAATAACTGACATAGTTAGGCTGATGGTGGAAAAGCCAGCTGAAGTTTTCGGACTAGAAGGTAGAGGCTGCTTGAAGGAAGAAAATAACGCGGATCTAGTTGTTGTGGATTTGGATAGAAAATACAGAATTGACGCATCAAAATTCCACTCAAAAGCGAAATACTCTCCATTCAATGGATTAAGTCTGGAGGGAAAACCCGTTAAAACCTTTGTCGGCGGGCGATTAATCATGGATGAAGGAGAAATCGTCGCT
>JAOZHM010000060.1 GCA_026014845.1 Candidatus Bathyarchaeota archaeon | reverse complement strand
ATATGGTTGAAAACAAAATAGAAGTGTTGCTGAGAGTTTCTGAAGTGAATCTCGCTAGGGCAGAAAAACGTTTCGATGACGGAGAGTATGATTCCGCCGTCTTTCATGCTTCAATGGCTGTTGAAAGCGCTGCGAACGCTATGATTCTTGAGCTTGGAGGCAATGAAGCAAGAAATCACGGAGCAATAAGCGGCTTGGCTGCAGTCCTCAGAAGAGTGAAGCCAGAATTGCTAAGGGAAGAAAAGTATGCACGATTGATTGACAGGGGAAGAGAGATACAGAGAGAAGTTGTATACGCACGTTATCCTCTCAAGGTGGCTGGCAAGTGGATGACCCCCATGGAATATTATACTCGAAAGAAAACCAGAGAGATAATTGACAACGCCGAATTTGTGGTCGACGGAATAAAAGAGTACCTTAAAAGAGCAACAACTTGATATTGGGTGCGCGTGCTTTCACTAATACTCTAGGAAACAAACTTATTTCCTTCAATAAAAAACCTCAATTTCTGGGGCAAATCCACTTTCACACCGATTCTGTGGGAAGAACAAACCTCGAAGCTTTCCTCTCTTCCTTCAACCACAACTATTTGACTATCTCTTTCCGTGACGTCAATTCCATTCAACTCCTTCGTTACAGCCAAGGCTTTCGTCAACTTCCCAGGCCCATTAGTCAAATCACGTAATCTCTTTACATTCCTGTTATTCCGCATAGTTTCTATCCCCTCTATTGGTTCCACAGCCCTTATCAAAACAGCTCCAACGCCGTCTTTTGGGTGAGCAACTATGTTCAGTAGCCAGTTTGCATGAACCATGTAAATGAAGGTTTTTCCTACACTCATAAACATCAGCGCGTTAAACTTTTTCTTCCCCCTATAAGCCCTAGAAGCCGGATCGTTTCCCCCATAATAAGCCTCGGTTTCAACAATTTTTCCAGACAAAACTTCAGAATCCACCCTCCTGGCCAGAACCTTTCCAAGCAAATCCTTCGCAACCGAGGCTGGGTTTCTTTCGTAGAAATCTTTTGAAAGCGTTTTCATTTGTCTTGCACTCTCCTATAACTGAATTACAACAATGACAAGTAAAAACTTTGAACTCGCTTAGGCTGAGACTTTAAATCTTTGATCAATGTGTTAAATAGTTTGGTGAGGTTTCCATATTGATTGAATCCTACGAATTTGGTGCCATGGTCATAAATGGTAAAAAATACACAAGCGACGTCATAGTCTTGCCAGAACGAGTTATTGACGGCTGGTGGAGAAAAGAAGGACATAGACTACATGTTGAAGATTTAGAGGAGATCCTTAAACAAGAACCAAAGCCTGAAGTGCTCATCGTTGGCACAGGCTACTATGGACTCGTAAAGATTCCACCAGAAGTCGAAAACACCTTAAAATCTCACGGAATCGAATTGGTTGCCCAACCAACAAGGGAAGCATGTCAGACATTTAACAAAATCTTGAAGTCTAACAAGCTTGTTGTTGGAGCTTTCCATCTTACATGCTAAGGGAACAGATGTCCCTATGGCTGCCAGCAGTGTCGCTGTCATTCCTTTTTGTAACCGGGAATCATCTCAAGGTCGCTGTGAAGTAGGTCTCTATTTTCCTTTTCTTTGATTTGTTCTCCAGCTTTTTTCGCCAACTGAATGTACTTGTCAGCGTCGCCTTTTTTTCCAGCAACAGCGTACGCTCTTGCCATTGCTTCATAAGCATAAGCAAGATCGAAGCCTCCAATACTATTTTCTTTGCAGATTTCCAAATACCTCTTTGCATGGTAGAGTGCTGATTCAGACCTGTTCAAAACAGAATAAACACGGGAAATCTGCCATTCACCCCTTCCAAGATTAACAGGTTTACCTATCTCGCCCCAATGAAAACGAGAAACATGAGCAGCATGAACCATCTTATCGTCTTCTTCTTTAGTTCTATCCTTCTTGTCCAACAAGCTCCAAACAAGATTAAACAAGTCAACCGCAAATTTCCTGTGACACTCCAGCTCCGTACATTCCTTCTCTTTAGCCATCACATGCCACCAAACTCTTTACTGCTTCAGTTAGATGAAACCACGATAGATCTATACTTTTTCTAGGTGACCAAGGGCTATGTTCAGAAGTTTACTCCTTTATTCCATGTTCTGGAAGATGGCAACGTTAGCCTGTTTGTCCCTGACGGCTGTGAAAGGATTCTGCAGCCATTCAAACAAGATCTGCATTCAAACTACAGCAATAAGTTAGCCAGCGAAATGTGACAAAAAAGGATGGCTCAAGCAAGCGTGATGATAAATGTTAAATATCCATAGGGAGGAAATATGGTTATTGTGAGTTACCATGGGAAAAGATAAGTTTGTAAAATCTTGGAACATGAAAAGCCCGAATGCCAAACACACTTTAGTAGTCGAATTGTGGGAAAGACCTGACGGAACACGTTTCAGAAAAACACACAAGAAATAGCAGAACAGAAACGGCTATCCTAACCACCCACTTTTTTTGTTTTGGCACACTGTCGAGATAATGCTTAGCATATTCGAAACAAAATCTTAAGTGAACTAGACGTTTATAGTGTGAGCAACAGGTGATTTATTGAGATGTGTGCGCAGTTGTTAAAAGAAATCGAAGAGGAAGTCACGAATCTTCTGATCGATCTAATCAAAATAAACACAACCAACCCGCCGGGAAACGAAACAGAAGCAGCAAGATACTTGGGTGAAACCCTAAACAAAGAAGGTTTCAACTGTGAACTTTTCGAGTCTGCGCCTGGGAGGGGCAGCGTAATCACACGCATTAAGGGAACTGGTGAAAAACCAAATTTGCTGTTGCTTTCGCACTTGGACGTGGTTGCTGCGAACCCGAAAGAGTGGAGTGTAGATCCCTTCGCAGGCGTAGTTAAAGACGGTTTTGTTTGGGGACGCGGAGCAATAGACATGAAGTCAATGACAGCCATGGAAGTCATGGTTATGAAACTTCTGAAGAGAAACAACGTACAGCCAAAAGGCGACATCATACTGGCTGCAACAGCCGATGAAGAAAAAGGCGGAGAAGCAGGGGCAGGCTGGCTCGTACGCAATCATCCAGAAAAAGTGCAAGCAAAATACGTAATAAACGAAGGCGGAGGACTAGCAATCCCAATCAACGGAAAAAACATCTTCACCATTCAGACAGCAGAAAAAGGGATTCTATGGTTTAAGATCAAAGCAAAGGGCAAACCAGGACACGGTTCAGTGCCAGGCGTAGCAGACAACGCAATCTTGCGTATGAACAAAGTAGTGGAAAAGCTCGGAAACTACCGCGCAAAAATTTCACTCGTGTCAACAGTAAAGCAGTTCCTCGATGGAATCGCAAAAGAAAACAAACTTGTACAACAAGCCTTAGCGATTTTGCTTCAAAACCCAGCAGCTGGAGACCAAATCTTGGACATGTTAGCCCAGAAAGACAAAGCCATGGCTGAAGAAGTGCGGGCAATGCTAAGAATGACTATCGCGCCTACAATAATTCGCGGTGGTGTAAAAGAAAACATAATTCCCTCAGAATGCGAAGCCGTTTTCGACTGCAGAATCTTGCCTGGACAAAACCCAGCAGACGCCATAAAAGAAATAAAAGGCTTGCTAAAAGATGCTGACCCTGAAAAATTAGAGTTTGAACCCATTCAAGCCAGCGAGCCGTCTGAATCACCGATGGATACACCGCTTTACGAGCAGATTGTAGATGTCCTAAAGGAATTTCAACCAAACGATTCTGCGGCGCCAATACTACTTACTGGTGGAACAGACTCCAGATTCTTCAGAAAAATAGGCAGCATATGCTACGGTTTCCAACCAATACGGGCCGACATGCCCTACGGAGAAATCCTAAAAACAATCCACGGCATAGACGAACGAATATCCACAGAAAATCTAGTGTTCGGGACAAGTGTTCTCTACAGTGTTGTTGAAAGATTCATGACTTAACACAGAAAAGGTGGAAACGTGCTGAATCTTCCTTTTTCAAGTCGCATTATGCTTCAGTACTTCAATTTCCTCAATAAAAAGTGAAGTTATAAATATGTGTTTGAAATGTTTCTTTAATGGGGTTTTGGTATGCCAGCAATAGAGGTTGGTAGAATCTGCGTGAAACTGGTTGGTCGAGAGGCTGGAAGAAAGTGCATAATAGTTGACATAATGGACAAGAATTTCGTCTTGATAACAGGTCCAAAAGACGTGACTGGTGTGAAAAGGCGAAGGGCGAACGCCAACCATGTGGAGCCGCTTAAAGACAAAATAAAAATTAAGCGAGGAGCACCCGACGAAGAGGTCATAGAAGCGCTTAAGGCTTCGGGTAAACTGGAAGAAATGAAGCAGATGGTTAAGCTAGCTTTGGCTTAGTAAACTCTTATACGTCTAAGCTTTTTTCTACATTGTAGGAGTGAAGAGTTCAACATGCCTAGAACAGTTCCCCCATGGGAAACAAAACGTAAACTATTGGTGAAGGCTGAAGACAAAACAAATCCACGTTACGGCTGCAAACCAGAGGACAGGCCTGTTGAAGAATACATAAAATACGGTGTCATCAACTTAGACAAACCAGCAGGCCCAACAAGCCACGAAGTAGCAGCATGGGTTAAACGAATCCTAAATCTTCAACACGTCGGTCACGGCGGGACTCTAGAGGCATAAGCCAGAGAAATCCCCACGTGACAGGTGTCCTACCAATAGCGCTAGAGGAATCTAGGAAAATCGTTCAAGCCCTACTCTTAAGTGGAAAAGAATACGTCTGCGTGATGAAGCTTCATAGAGAAGCAAAAGAAAAACAAGTAAAAAAAGTCCTAAAAGAGTTTGAAGACACAATTTACCAGAGGCCACCTTTACGAGCTGCGGTCAAACGTCGACTACGCACGAGAAGAATCTACTACATAGATTTTCTCGAGATGGATGGGCGAAACGTGCTTTTCAAGGTCGGATGCGAAGCAGGAACATATATTCGCAAATTATGCTTTGATATTGGTGAAGTTTTGGGATGTGCGGCTCACATGCAAGAACTGCGGAGGATAAGGGCTGGACCTTTTGCTGAGAATGGAGACATGGTGACATTACATGATGTGGCCTACTGGTTTATGGAGTGGCAAGAGCAGAAAGATGAGGAGATTTTGAGAAAGTTCATTCAACCCATGGAAAAGACCTTGGCTTTAGTTCCGAAAATCTACGTCAGAGACTCTGCTGTGGACGCCGTCTGCCATGGGGCAACCCTAACAGCGCCCGGAGTTTTATCCCTTGAAACCAAAACAAAAAAAGGCTTGACGGTTGCAATTTTGACGTTAAAAGGCGAAGTTGTGGCTCTGGCTAAGGCTGCAGCTTCGACAGAAGACATTTTGAATATGGATCATGGAGTTGTTGCTGAAACTAAAAGGGTTTTGATGCGAAGGGGCACATACCCCAAATGCTGGAAAAGCGGCGGAGCATAAAATGCCCAGAAAAAGTGAAAGTCCAAATCACTATTTTACGGCTCATCCAAAATCAAAAGTAAAGCTTGGAATAGTACGCACGTATCTTTGTGGAAGACCTTTCGAGTTTCTGACAGCCTCAGGCGTATTCTCCAAGAAGCGTGTTGATTTGGGTACAAGAGTGTTAATCGAGTCGATGGTTCTTCCTGAAAAGGGCTTTGTTCTTGACGTTGGATGCGGTTATGGAGCGGTTGGAATAGTAGCAGCCTCTTCTAATCCTAATTTGCGTGTGGTCATGGTTGATGTGAATGAACGGGCTGTCTGGCTTGCAAAACAAAACATCCAACGCAATAATGTCACTAATGCAGAGGTCAGAAGTGGCCACCTATACGAACCCATAAAAGGTTTAACATTCAACTGTGTTCTTTCGAATCCTCCAGTAAGTGCTGGAATTGAAACCGTAAAAGCAATAATTGTTGACGCACCAAAGCACATGGCAAACAAAGCACGCTTTCAAATGGTTGTAAAATCAAAGATAGGTGGGAAAAGATTGAAGATGCTTTTGGAAAAAGCCTTCGGAAACACCGAGATACTTGCGAGAAAAAGTGGATATCGCGTCTTTATTTCAGAAAAACAATAAAAACAGCTTCCAATTATTGAAGTTGTGTGCCGGGGTCTCCTAGTCAGGTATGGAGCAGGCCTGGAGACTACGAGATGCCTTAAAGCCTGTGGCCTCTCGGGGCCGCGTGGGTTCGAATCCCACTCCCGGCGCCAAGCGCGCGCACATGCCTTGTATTAAATCACGCGCCTCTCCGGTTCTTTTCCCGCTTCAATTACCCTGCCAGAAAAGTTTAGGATGAACGCTTTTGGGAAGGCTTGCCAAAGCCTTGTTGTCGCTTTGAATCCTGTGCAGTGGCATGGTGAAATCAAACTCAATCCGAATTGTTTCAGCCCTTTAATCGTTTGCTGGAGGTATCCTTCCGAACGTCCAATAAGGTGGGTGCCGCCCACCAGTCCATGTATCTGTTTGAAGTTGCCGATTGTCTGAACTTGCAACAAGGTGTTCACAGGTCCCGCGTGGGCACACCCTGTGATAACAAATGGTCCGACTCCTTCCACATCCATCCAAAGAGCCTGATCATCCAAAATCTGATCATCAATCTCCT
>JAOZHM010000059.1 GCA_026014845.1 Candidatus Bathyarchaeota archaeon | reverse complement strand
TATCACAACCGTGTAGCCGCAGTATTTGCATGTCGCTATTATTTCACCTGGTTCAAACGATATTGGTGCACCGCAATGAGAACACATTATTTCCTGAACTATGGACATCTATTTTCACGGCTTCTGCCTTTCCCTCTTTATTATTCCCTTTGCCACAATAACGCCTGACGCTGACGCTTGAACTAAACCTCTTGTGACGCCAGCTCCATCACCAATTGTGAACAAGTTGTGGATTTTGGTTTCTAGGCTGTTGCTTAACTGCAGTCTTGAAGAATAGAATTTTACCTCGATGCCGTATAGAAGCGTGTCTGTTGAATGTATTCCTGGAGTAATTTCATCCAGTGCCTGCAGCATCTCCCTTATATCAACAAGGTAGCGGTATGGCAAAACGAAGCTTAAGTCGCCTGGCGTGGCATTCTTCAATGTTGGGGTCACCACGCTTCGGTCAATTCTCTCAGGTGTTGATCTCCTTCCAGACTGCAAATCGCCTAAACGCTGTATCATTACGCCCCCGCTGAGAAGGGTTGAAAGCCTAGCAAGATACTTCCCATAGGCTATCGGTTCCTTAAACGGCGCCGTGAAGGATGTACTCACCAAAATGGCGAAGTTCGTGTTTTTCGTCTTCCTTTCTGCGTAACTTTGTCCATTAACGCTCAAAACACCATTGTAGGATTCTGCTATGACCTCACCGTAGGGTGCAACACAGAAAGTACGGACTTGATCGTCAAAAAACTTTGAGTAGTAAACAAATTTAGGTTCGTAAAGAGCGCTTGTCAATTCTTCCATGACAGAAGCTAAAACTTCAACTCTTATTCCAACATCAACAGGGTTGTTAAGCGTCTTCAAGCCTAATGCTTGAGCCTCTGCTTGAAGCCATTCGGCTCCGCTTCTTCCAGGCGCAACAATAACGTATTTCCCGAAGAACTTTTCGCCATTGACCGTTTCGACGCCTTCAACAACATTATTTTTTACTATAAGTCCCCTGACGTCTTTTTTGAGCTTAACTTCAACATTGCCATTTAGTTCTTGACGCATTCTTCGAAGGGTTTGAGCACACCTTTCCGTGCCCATGTGCCGAATTTTTTGGCGGATAAGTTTTAAACCAGCCAGCGAGGCTTTTCGCTCGATTTCCTCTACTTTTTTTATGTCTGTTCCATAAACGTGTTTGGTTGCTCCAAATTTTATGTAAATACTATCGACATAGCTTATGAGTTTACCAAGCTCTTCTGTTGACACGTATTGGTTTAGCCAGCCACCAACCTCAGTTGATAGTGTAAGTTTTCCGTCGCTGAAGGATCCTGCTCCCCCCCACCCAGATAACAGCAAGCATGGTTCACAGTGGATACATTCGAATCCACGGCTTGCCGGACATTTACGCTGGTTTATATCTGGTCCTTTATCAAGCATTAAAATATTGAGATCGGTTTTGTCTGCAAGCTCAAGGGCTGAAAATATTCCTGCCGGACCCGCCCCAACAATTATTACGTCATAGTTCAAAGGACTTATCTCCTGAAACCCAAAGCCACATGTAACAACTTGCATATATTCTTAGCGATCAAATCAATGTTGATAATCAAGTCGAAAAAATTATGTTCTGTTTTTGGATAACCTTCTCATCTATGCGTGTAGGGTATAAGGCAAAGAAACTTTACAGTTTTTTCGCCGTTGTTTTTGAGCTGATGCTTCTCGTTTGACGGAATGAACATGACGTCGCCGGCTCTAAACTTTCTTTCTTCTTCATCAACCACAACACCTTCACCTTCTAGGATAAATACCTCATGCTCCCAAGGGTGACTGTGCAAAGGACTATAACCTCCAGGCTCCATCTCGAACAACCTCATGGCAAAATTTTCAGCCCCCATTTCCTTCGTGATAAGCCATCTAACACTTAATCTTGAGGCCCCTTCATCTGCGTCTTTTGCTTTAACATCTCGGTAACGAAAGATTTTCATTACAATCACTGTCCAAACCAACTAAGGGCTCAGCAATTATTAAACTTCTCCAGTCTTTTATTGCTTCCACATATTTTTTGGGAGATGTCTCCTGCAAAACCTCATTTTTCATAGAAGTTTCAACGGTTAAGGTGATTGGAAAAAGGTTAAAATATTCATCTAAAGATGATAGTACACAAAAGAGGAGGAATTCTACGCCCCTTAATGGATTGAATGTAATCGACTTCCATGCCCATTTTCCATCCACGAATTGGATGAATTGGGCGAGCTCATGGCGTCGAAGGTTGGCTGAGAGGTATGGGGAAGACAGTGCCCAGATACTCATGGAGCAGTCGAAGCGTGATAAGGAAGAAATGAGAAGGCTTTGGGGCTTCGCGCCTCCTGAATCCAACGTATGTTCAGATGACGAGCAGGCGGCCAAGTGGGCTGCAGACCTCGATGTAAAAGATGTGGACAGGGTGAATTTCGTCACTGGGGGCGGAAATGACAATTTAGCCAAGATAGTGAGAAGGTACCCAGACAAGTTTTCAGGGTTTGCTCACCACAACATATTTTCAGAAGATGCACCCTTGGAGCTTGAACGGGCGGTTAAGAAGCTGGGGTTGAAGGGTTACAAAGTGATTGGGTCCTCGCAGAGGAGGCCCATCGACGACAAGTCCATTTACCCCCTCTGGGAGATGGCAGAGAAGCTGGGAGTTCCCGTGATCATTCATTTCGGTGTCCTCGGCGGAGGTGGAGGCATGGCATTAGATCTGAGGAACATGAATCCCCTTACACTTTGGGAGGTCGCGAAGATGTTCCCAAGAATCCCCTTCGTCGTCCCCCACTTCGGCGCTGGCTACCTCAGAGAGCTTCTTCAGCTGTGTTGGTCATGTCCTAACGTGTATATGGACACTTCAGGCTCAAACCGTTGGATGCGTTGGATGCCTTTCGAAATCGACTTGAAAGGGATTTTCAGGAGGGCTATCGAGACCGTTGGACCAGATCGTGTGATCTTCGGAAGTGACTCGAGTTACTTCCCAAGGGGCTTCAGCCTCCCATATCTAAGGGAGCAACTTAAAGTCTGTCGATCGATTGGGCTCGAAGAGGGAAGCATAGAGAAAATTTTCTGCAAAAACGCTGCGAAACTGCTAAGAGTAAATGTATAAAGGATCGCGCTGGCGCGCGCTGCTCTCAGCTATCATGATATGACTTGATATGCATGTCCACTGCTTCGAGGAGTGTCATTTCAGCGTGTGTTGTTCAGGTCTAGGTTAGAAAGTGTTCGTCGGTTTGCCTACGCCGCTCAATAGCACCTCTGAGGTATGCGATCTGTCCGTCATGATGAAAGATCTCGGACAGATAGAGCAGGACAACATCCTGTAGTTTCCTTGTACCACCCCAGATCGGGATTTCGGCTTCAAGCTCTTTTGGACTTAATTCAAGTCCGCTTATGACAGTGTCTTTTCCCTTCTCCAAGTCGACCATTATCTTCTTTAAGGAGTACGATCTGTTCCCGACATAGTCTTCAGGCCAGTCTTTAGGCGTGTACTCTGGGTCTCCCTTCAGGATTCTGGGTATTCCCACATTCCACTGTTTGGAGAGATGCATGAGGATCCATCTTATGGAGTTGGCCTCCTCCATCGGTCGCCAATCAATCTCGCTCTCCGAAAGGCCCTTCGTCGCCCTGTAAAATCTGTCAAAGGCTATTTCAGCGCACGTTTTGATCAGTCCTACTTTCTCAGACATCTAAATCATCTTGACTGTAGTGCTAGTACGTTGTGTTTTCTCATGATAAAAATATTTCTGCCAGAAAATGCACGTATGATCGTTCATTGGAATCCAAACTAGCACAAATGCTCTATACATGCAGAGAACTGTCTTTTTCCCACAAACCAATTCGCGAGGCAAGCATTAAGAAGCGTGTTCTGTGGGTATAGGTTAAAATAATCTAATAACTAACTGGAAGGAGTAGAACGTGATTTGCAGTGAATGCTGACACATTGCCTTATGAATTCGTAACTTCGGAAAAAATAACTATCGACTACCTTAATCATGCTAATCACCTTGAACGAGTGTTCCCTAGGCATTTTAAAGAACTGAACATCCGAAAATTTCGAGGAGATAGGCAAAAAATTGTAGATAAGCTGCTCAGTTATAACCGGACAATAAACGCTCCCAAAAAAGTAATACAAAACATAGAGTCCCTTTTGCAGCCTGAAACCTACGCAGTGATAACTGGGCAGCAACCGGGCATATTCTCCGGTCCACTCTACACGGTTTATAAAGCAATCTCGGCCATTGTCCTGTGTGAAAGATTATCTGACGAGAAATGTTCATTTGTTCCCATATTCTGGAATGCATCTGAGGACCACGACATTCACGAAGTCAATCACATTGCTATATTCAAGCAAAATAAGCCATTCGACATCCACTATGATTGTGAGTCGACAGGTGTAGCTTTTTCGCACCTGCGCCTCGATAAATCCGAACTAAAGAAAATATTGTCAATGATAGAGGGCATCTCTCCGAATTCCGAGTTTAAGCCACTTTTATTGAAGGAGATTAGCAGAATTATTGAGAGGTCATCTACTGTAGGAGATTTTTTCTCCAGGTTTATGATCTATCTCCTAGGGGACTTGGGACTCGCTATGATAGAGCCTCAATATTTAAGGGAAATGATGGCTCCTATATTCGACAGGTTGATTAGAAGGCCAACAGAGTGCACGAAAATCCTAGATGAAACAGGTTCACAACTTGAGAAACTTGGCTATTCACCCAAAATCCACAAAAAGTCTAACATATGCAATTTTTTCGTCCTTAGTGACGGTGGTGAACGACTGCGAGTTACATATAACGGTGAGTTTCGAGTTGCCAACGAAACCTTCTCTCAAAGAGAACTCCTTCGTCTGTTAAATGACGATCCGTCCAGATTCAGTGCCAACGCTGTCACCAGACCTATTACTCAGGATTTCCTTTTTCCCACATTTGCTTATGTGGCCGGACCAAACGAGATAGCGTACCTTGCACAGTTAAACGCGATATACGATTTCTTCTCACTGGAGATGCCTGTCATATTTCCCAGATTTGGAGCTACCATTGTCGAGAAAAAAGTATCCAAGATCCTTGGCAAATATAAAGCAGAAATTCATGAATTCAGCAATCCAGAGAAACTCTTGAAAAAACTAGCTAAGGGAAGAATTGATGACGTCTTTAACTCCTTCAAGAGTGAGGTTTCAAGAGGCATGGCTGAAGTGACCCGTCAGTCTGAGTCTATCGATAAAAATCTCATAGGCTCTTGTTCACTTGCAAGAGGAAAAATCCTTAAAACTATACAGGCCTTGGAAGGCAAAATCACATCAAAACTGAAGGAACATGATCAAATCACCAAGCAGCAGGTCATCAAAGCCTACAGCAATCTTTTTCCTTATGGAGACCTCCAAGAAAGGCATATAAATGTCCTGGAGTACCTCATAAAATTCGGGGAAGACTTTTTGAGAATAGTTTACGAAGATTTCTTTAAAGCCGACCATGGTGAGCACAGGGTGATTAAATGCTAGATATACTTGCTTTGAGCCCTCACCCGGATGATGTGGAGCTTTGTTGTGGTGGTCTCATTGCTAAGATGAGTGAGAGGGGATATCGTATTGGGATAATAGACCTCACTAGGGGCGAGTTGGGAACCGAAGGGACAGCAGAGATAAGGATGCAGGAAGCAGCCAAGGCAGCTAAGATATTAGGAGTACAAACCCGAGAGAACATGGATTTCGGAGACTGCAAATTAAGCTGTGGTTTTGAAGAAGCGAAAAAACTGGCTGATGTAATTAGGCAACACAGGCCTCCAGTTCTGATAGCACCTTATGGAGATCAACGGCATCCTGACCATGCTGCAGCTAGAGAACTTGCTACCAAGGCAGCCTTTTTTGCCACACTGACCAAAGTGAAAACACGCCATAAGGCTTACACCGTGAGAGCAGTTGTCTATTATATGCTACATAAACCGTTTGTTCCCTCTTTTGTAGTCGATGTCACTGAGAATTACGATAAGAAGCTAGAGGCTATTGAAGCCTACAAATCCCAGATGAAATTAATGTTGGGAGTTGAAGGTCTTCTTGAGTCAATAAAATTGAGAGATCAGTTTTATGGTTCGAAAATAGGCGTCAAACATGGTGAACCGTTCCTCTGTGATACGCCCTTAAAAATACATGATCCGGTGGTCTTGTTTAGATGAAAATAGGTATTGCATGCTTTCCCACCTATGGGGGAAGCGGAATCATAGCTACGGAATTAGCACATATGCTGGCAAAGAAACACGAATTACATTTGGTCAGCTACGACAAACCTGTCCGATTTGAAGATGAAATGGATTTCTCTTTTCATAAGGTGGAACTTCTATCATACCCTCTTTTTGAGCGTGTTCCCTGTTGTTATTCTCTGGCCCTAGTCTCAAAACTGGTAGAAGTCATAAAGTCTTACGATCTAGACATAGTTCATGCGCACTACGCCGTTCCTAATGCTATGTCTGCTTACTTAGCCAAGAAAATCTGCAACGACTCCGCGAAAGTGATAACCACGCTTCATGGCACCGATTCCTACCTTGTCGGGCGACACCGTTCCTATAAGGAAGTGACGCAGTTCAGTATGCAACAAAGCGATGGCTTGACCACGGTTTCAGAATACCTAAAAGAACGCACAAACACCGAGTTCGACATTTCAAGGGAAATCAGGGTGATACCGAACTTCGTTGATCCACAGAAGTTCAGGAGGCTTGAAAAAGATCAGGGACAAAAGATCATATGTCATTCATCCAACTTTAGACCACTCAAAAGAATACCCGACATTATTAAGGCATTTAAGATAATATCTCAAGAAATCAATTGTGAGCTATTCCTTGTCGGAAATGGTCCTGAACGACCTAAGGCTGAAAAATTAGCGAAAAATCTTGGAATATCAAAGAAAGTTCACTTTTTGGGCAATGTAAAAAACGTTCAAGAGATACTAGGAAAATCGGATTTGTTCCTTTTACCATCAGAAGATGAAAGCTTTGGACTGGCTGCACTAGAGGCAATGAGTTGCGAAGTTCCAGTTGTTGCAAGCAATATTGGAGGGTTAAAAGAGTTGATCTCTCACGGTGTTGACGGTTACCTAATCGAAGTTGGAGATGCAGAAGCACTCGCACAGTACTCCCTCAAGATCTTACAAGATCCAAGACTTCAAGGAGAATTCGGCAAAAATGCCAGGCAGAAAGTTCTGAAAAAATATACCCCAGACAAAATTGTGCCCAAATATGAAAATCTATACAATGAAACCTTAAAGGAAAAGTGACCGACTACAGCACACGCCCATAACATGCATGTTAAGCCTGCACACGCGACAATGACAGATTTTTCAGCAGATATCAAACTTACTCAGAAAAGAGAAGTGTCTCGAATTAATCTCTTTACTTATAACATAGCTTCTTGAAAATGTCTCCCTAGGACCCTTGCAAATAGTCAGAACCGATTAGGCTGTGTTGAACATTGTGTCTACCAGAAAAATTAATTGCCATTCTTCAGAAAACACAAGGGAACTAGCCGACATCAGTCCTTTATTGCTTCTAGAAGGCTCATCACGTTCCACAATTTTACCCGTGTATAAGGCGGCATGTTCGGATCCTGCAAAATTTCATCCAAAGTTGATATGGCGTTTGAGGCTCTAACGGCAGACGTGTATTCTGTTGTTTGCAGAACATGCATGGAATTTTTTGCTGCTCTTCTAATGTTTCTGGGCGTAGTAGTATCTTCAGAAACTTGTCCCAGCACGACTAGTGCTTGTTTTGTTCTCTCTTCATATTCCAGCAGTTTCTTCTTCCTAACCATAATACGCCACCCCGACACAATTTCGTAATAACCAAGTTATATAGGCTTTTATACCTATTTATTTCGGAGGTTTTAAAACTTGTCGCAAGAAAAAAACGAGGAACAACATATTAAACGAATGGCTGACCTGCTACGTCAAGGAGCAACTTTGACAGAGTTAGCCTGCCCTGCCTGTGCTTCTCCACTTTTCAGGTTGAGAAGTGGAGACCTCTGGTGCGCAAAATGTGAAAAGAAAGTCGTAATATTGAAAGAAGGAGAAGACCCGTCAAAAATAACAGGCTCGATAGTTCTTGACAAGCTTGAGGCAACGCTTCTAGCGAAGATTCAAGAAATCCAAAACAAAATGCAGCATGAACAAAACATGGAAGAACTGCAAAAACTGGGCGCAGTGCTTTCTGGAATGCTGGAAAACCTTGAAAAAATAAGGAAAACCAAAAGAGTTTAGGGCGAAAACTCGTAATGTTGGGATTTTACGAGAGCTTTCCGAAAAACGTCCACAAAGTAGTATGTTTTAGAGCTTTAGCTTCAAAAATGAGAATGCAACGAGCCCTAACTCAAACGCTTCACGAATTAAACAACGAAACTTTTAGTTTAGAAGATATTGCTAGTCCCTCAGTACCTCAATGCACAGTCATTTTGGAGTTTGGAATAGCAGATGAAGTCAATTTCAATTATTTAGACGAAGAAGAAACAAAACGAATCCTAAAAATAATCCACAAAAAAACTTTCAAGATCATGGATTTCTTCTGTGCAATACGCTATCATAAAACGCAAAACAGAAAGAAAACTCCACTGAAATTCGATTATTACATGCTTCGATTCACGTTTAACAAAAAATCAACAGAAATCCAAGTTTTCCACGAAAGAGGACCCAGACACGTATCACCCGAGGAAATAGTCAATTTCGTTATCAACAAAACTAACGAAAAGTTTTCAAGGAAAATACTAAAAGCTATTACGGCTTCTTAAACTGGTTTTTCCAAAAATCCTAGAACAACCGTTAAGATATCATCTGCAACCTCTTGCTTAGATCTGTTCCCGTCTATTTTAACAAGCCCTCCCTTTTCAACAAATTTCATGTAAACTTCTCGCACCTTCCGCTGAGTGCCCAAATTTTCCATGATTGACTTCCTAGGCTTCAGTCTTTGGATCACAGTTTCTGGTTCAACATCAATGAAGATTGCTAGGTCTGGGCGTATCGCATGTTCATTTATCTTTTCAATCCATTCTAGATCAAGCCCAGCTGCCCCCTGATAAGCTAAAGAGGAATAAACATAACGATCGGAAACCACAAGTTTTCCTTCATTCAAGGCAGAAATAACCTCTTTTTCCACGTGCTCAAAGCGATCGGCAGCAAACAGCAAGGCTTCCACAATGCTGGAAACACGTGTTTCACCATGCAAACAGTATTTTTTAATAAAACTTCCAATTTTTCCGCGGCTTGGTTCAGCCGTATAGATTGCATCATAACCTTTTTTCTTAAGCCTTTCCACAAGAAGTTTTGTTTGTGTCGTTTTTCCACAGCCATCTAACCCCTCAACACAAATGAAAACGTCTTTTCTTTTCATCTTTCCCATCCCTTATGGCTTTGAGCACTAGGCATTATAAGAGCGAATGTATTAATAATTGTTTAACCAGAGCTTGGAGAAGACTGTTGATGCCGAGAAATCATTGGGGCGAAATAAAAGATCCTGTTCATGGATATGTTTACATAACTGCAGATGAAAGAGAAATCATCGACTCTTACCCTGTTCAGAGGTTGCGTAGGCTACGTCAACTCGCAGGCGCAGAATACGTCTATCCAGGGGCAAATCACACACGTTTTGAACATTCTGTCGGCGTCATGTACTTAGCTGGCAGAGTTGTAGAAAATCCTAACATTTCTCAGCGCATAAGCGAAGACGAAGCAGAAATGGTTAGAATTGCAGCTTTGCTTCACGATGTTGGACACGGACCCTTCTCGCATATTTTTGAGCATTTACTTGATAAAGAGCTTGGCAAGACGCATGAGGACATGACTTTATGGATAGTCAAAAACAGCGAATTAAAAGACATACTTAACAAGGTTGGATATGAGGCGGAGGAAATTGGAAAATTAGCAGTAGGCCGTCTGCACAAGCCTAAGAAGGCTTTTCTAGATCAGATAATAAGCAGCTCTGTTGATGTTGACAAATTGGACTTTGTTGTGCGTGACACCTACCATACCGGTGCAGAATACGGTTACATAGACGTTTTCCGCTTAATACAAACCTTAGACGTTTTGGGCGAAGATTTAGCATTAGACTTAGGCTCGTTGTCCGCTCTTGAGTCGTTTATAATAGCTCGAATAGAATCCTTCAAAAGCATATACTTCCATCGCGTTGGAAGAGCAGCACAAATAATGCTTGCTACAGCTATAGAAAAGGCAAACGAAGAACTAGGCCTAGCGAACTTCAAAACTCCAGAAGAATACCTCGCCATGGACGATTACACAGTTTGGACAATGCTGAAAAACTGCGACAGATCAAGCGAAATCATAAAAAACCTTGAAAGACGAAATTTGCTGAAATGCGCTTATGAAAGAACCTTCTACGAAAAAGACATCATGGTTTCAAACATTTTCAACCGCGAGGCATATAGAAAGCAATTGCAAGCTGACATTGCACAAGAAGCAGAAATTGAAGCAGAAACAGTAATAATTGACGTGCCCACCGTTCCATCTGTTCCATACCATCATTCAGTTCTCATGGAACCCATGGAAATCCCAGTCTTTTACAAGACACGGGAAGGCAACAGAATTCCGCGACGTTTGAGCGAAATTTCAAAGATCTTTGACGTGTTGAAGGGCTTCATAAACATATTACGTGTTTACACCGAAGAGAAAAACCGTGAAAAAGTCAGTAATGCAGCATCAAAAATTTTAGGTGAAATTCCTTCATCAGCAAAAATATCCTATTAGAACGTGCTTGAAATGCAGCAGATAACACTAAAAGGGACAAAGTTTATTCGAATGAAAACATATTTTGCATGATGCTCCGCAACTAGGGCTCCGGTAGAAGAGCATAAGCAGCTCTACCGAGTATAGCCCGGTTAAGTAT
>JAOZHM010000058.1 GCA_026014845.1 Candidatus Bathyarchaeota archaeon | reverse complement strand
CCTCGAGGCCGTGATTGCGGAAGATGGAAACATACTTCACATAAGGCTTTGAAGAGAATTCACGAAGCCTGTCAATGTAAGCGTTAATAACATGCACTAACTGCGAGATTTTGGCGTCTGTAGGATGCTCATCATGAATTGGGGATTCAACTAAAACTTCGTGATGACCAACGGCCACAACCAAATCGTTACTTTTCATAATTTGTCTTCGGCTAGTCTTCCCTTTTGGTGGGGTAAAGGCTGGGTAAAGGTTTGGAATGCAGCGAATTACCCAGTTCTTGTGCCTAAGACCGTCTTTATCCTTTGCTTTTCTAATTCGCTTGCCTGATTTGAGATAGACAAGAACTGCTGGTGGAGTCATGTGCTCATTGCCTGGACAGACTGGACAAACACTTCTTTTGGCTTTTTGTCTTTCTTTTTTTGCAAAGTCTGTTGGGCGGCGACCACGTTCCGTTGCAATTACAACCCAACGGTTAAGCAAATAATCTTTACGAACTTCGTTAAATGACATGCTAAACATCCAACAAAACTAAATACAGTGTATAAACATTTAGCGTTTTCCAATTTTTTCAGTTCGCATTAGAAGCGGTGGATCACTGAGGTTCGACGTCCAGAATCCGCCGGACCCCTCAAACCCTACGCTCGTACCCGCACCCCCCTGAGCGCTGAACGCCCAGACTTAGGTTGCTCCCTCCCGGGCCTGGCCAAGTTCGCCTGGTGAACATCGAAGACGGCTTCCTTACGGAAGATGCTCAATGATCGCCAGCCCCAAGGGACGGATAGTCACTGTTTCGGAAATGGGGGTCTCAACAGCCTTAAACGCCTCAGCCTCAGCTTTCAGCCCGTCATGTAGAGGGTTTACGGTTCAGGGGACCCCTAGCCCCCCGCCTAAGACCCACCGCCAAGAGATTTGATGTCGTTCAAAACTATAAAACTTTACTGAAAGCTGAAGGCTCAAATTTATCTCTTTAATCCGCTATATCATCTGTTCTGAAATCAAATTCAGAATTGAGGAATTAGCGTTGAGGAATATCGGAGTTGTTACAAGCGGTGGAGATGCACCCGGCATGAATGCTGCTATTCGGGCAGTTGTCCGCATTGCCTATTCAAAGGATTTGCGTGTTTTAGGTTTCGAAAGGGGATGGGAAGGATTGCTAACAAATACGCTCAGTCAATTAACACCACGTTCTGTTGGCGGAATAATACAATTGGGCGGCACAATCCTTCGCACTTCAAGGTGCCCACAGTTCAGAAAGAGAGAAGGAATTGAGAAAGCTGCTGAAACTCTTGCTTCAAACAATGTTAGTGGACTCGTCGTTATTGGCGGTAACGGCTCTTTCAAAGCAGCTTTGGAGTTAAGCAAAGAAACTGACATGTTAATAGTAGGCGTTCCCGCAACAATTGACAACGATGTTTATGGAACAGATGAAACAATAGGCTTTGACACAGCCGTAAACACTGCAGTTACGGAGATTGACAAAATCCGCGACACAGCAATTTCCCACGAAAGAATTTTCATAGTTGAGGTTATGGGACGAGCAAGAGGTTTTCTCGCGTCAACAGTAGGGCTTACTGTCGGAGCCGAAGTGATTCTAGTTCCAGAAGTCAAATATAAACAAGAGACAGTGTTCAAAACCATAAAGGAGAACAGCGCCAAAGGTAAGAGGTCTGGCATAATTGTGGCTGCGGAAGGAGTTGGAGACACTCGCAAAATTGCAAGGGAAATCGAAGAAAACACAGGAGCAGAGGTTAGGCTCAGCATTTTAGGCTATGCTCAAAGAGGTGGCAACCCCACGGCGAGAAGTCGGCTTTTAGCCAGTTTGTTCGCAAACAAAGCGGTTGAACTGCTGTCGACTGGACAGGGAGACAGAATAGTTGGTTTGCAAAAAGGAAGAATGACCAGCATAGCACTTGAGAAATCATGCAAAACCGAGAAGCCTCTAGACCTAAGCCTACTGAGGCTAGCGAATACACTGGCAACATAAACTAGAGAAGCCGTCTTTCTGTTGAACGCATATTCGAAAAGGTTTATTAAATATTAAGATTCAACGTATACTAAGTAAGAGGTGGAAAGAACGCAAAAAAGCATAGAGTCATGGACGCTACATGACGACCGTTCCTTTGAAGGAAGCTCTATTGATTTCGTGTGTAATGAGTGTGGAGGAACATTTCAAAAGCCAATTCTAGCAACGGTTTCATGTGATGGACGAATGCGGATATACCATGCTTGTCCACGGTGCATGGTGAGAATTAATAAAGAACGCAAGAATATTACAATTTCAAGGGAAGACATCAAGAAACCATTAGTAAAGCTTGAAAACAATGTAAAGTGTAAGCATTTTTTTGGATACTTGAAAAAACGTCCGAAGGATACAGCTGTTCCTGATGAGTGTTTAACATGTAGCAAAATGATTGAATGCTTACTTTCGTAGAAATGTTGAATCTTTTTGATAAACCAGCACGTACTCTTTTATGGTGAACAGTGTTATCTGGAACTAAAGTCAATAGAATCAATTGAAGGGTAAAACATTACACTTGAATTGTTCCATCAGCTTTTTCAGCCGAAGAATACGCTTGCTATGTCGTAAAGTTCCAAATCCACGGTCTTTCGTTTACCAGCAACCTCTTTTAACAGTACAGGAACTATTTTGTTTCCTTTAAGGGCAACCATACATCCAAACGTTCCTTCATGAACTAGGTCTATAGCCGCTACTCCATATCTTGTGGCTAATATTCTATCAAAGGCTGTTGGAGAACCACCGCGTTGGAGATGACCCAGAACCACAACTCGGGTTTCGATGTGCATCCGTTTTTCGATTTTCTTTCCGATATAGTAGCCTACACCGCCGAAGCGAACGTGTCCAAACTCGTCTACGCTTTCGCCATAAACTATTTCTGTTTTACCTTTTGGTTTTGCTCCTTCAGCAACAACAATTATACTGAAGTTTCTACCCCGTTTTTCTCTACGCTTAATATACCCGTAGACTTCATGTAAGTCAAAGGGTTTTTCTGGGATTAGTATGGCGTCTGCGCCTCCGGCAAGTCCGGCTTCTAGGGCAATCCAGCCTGCGTATCTACCCATAACCTCAAGTATGATGACTCTGTGGTGGGCTTCTGCTGTTGTGTGAAGTCTGTCAAGGGCTTCTGTGGCAATGGCGACTGCTGTGTGGAAACCAAAAGTGTAGTCTGTGCCAGCTAAGTCATTATCGATTGTTTTGGGCACGCCAACGCATTTAAGCCCAAGATCACCCATCTTGTGGGCTACGCCTAAAGTGTCTTCGCCACCGATAACCACAACAGCCTCTATACCAGCTTTCTCAGCATTTCTCAGTATTTTTTCCCCTCCCTTTTCATACTTGAAAGGATTTGTCCTTGAAGTGCCTAAGATAGAGCCTCCGCGGGGAAGAATTCCAGACGCAGCCTTCAAATCTAATGGCAAAAATTTGCCCTCAAGGAGACCGCGCCATCCATCCCTTATGCCAACAATTTCATAGCCGTAGTGTTGAATTCCTTTTCTAACAACAGCTCTAATAACAGCGTTGATTCCCGGAGCATCTCCGCCTCCGCTTAATATCCCAACCTTCATTTGATCTTTTCACCTTCACAGTGCTTTTCCAGAGCTTCCAAATAAACGCATCTTACTCTTAACAACCTCTTTCATGGCTTCTTTGGCTGAACCCAAAATTTTCCTAGGATCAAACACCTTAGGCGATTTGACCAAAAACTCGCGTGTGGCAGCAGTAAAAGCAAGCCTCAAATCCGTGTCAATGTTTATCTTAGTTATCCCCAGAGAAATAGCCTTTTGAATATGTTCCTCCGGAATGCCTTTTGCTCCACCTAATTCAGCTCCATATTTAACGGCTTTTTCTATGATCCATGATGGAACACTTGAAGCACCATGTAAAACAAGTAAGACGCTAACCTTTTCGCGGATGAACTTTAACCTTTCAAAATCAAGCTTAGGTTCGCCTTTAAATTTGTAGGCTCCATGCGAAGTGCCTATTGCAACTGCAAGAGCGTCAACACCAGTGCGTTCAACAAACTCTTCAGCAGCGTCAGGATCCGTCAAAACGGCTTCTTTCTCCTCAACAGTTGATTCTT